>JASHXR010000096.1 GCA_030043435.1 Microcaldota archaeon | reverse complement strand
ACGACAACGCGAAGCTCAGGAGGAAGGCCGAGCTGGCGGAGATGGCCCTCTCCACAGAGCTGAGGGACGCGCTCAAGTCGGTCAACGAGGGCATAGAGCGTAAGATGACGATAATCTTCGCACACTTCCCCATGTCTACAGAGATAAAGGGCCACGACCTCCACATAAAGAACATCTTCGGCGAGAAGGTGCCGAGGAAGGCCAGGATAGTGGGCGAGACCAAGGTGGAGGTG
This sequence comes from Microcaldota archaeon, assembly GCA_030043435.1. Classification (GTDB taxonomy): domain Archaea; phylum Micrarchaeota; class Micrarchaeia; order Micrarchaeales; family CABMGC01; genus JAKAVK01. Next base: position 18,658 of record JASHXR010000096.1, on the reverse strand, counting down.
AAGGGCCAGGACGTCAAGGTGAGCGGCGTGGACAAGTACGACGTGGGCCAGACAGTTGCCAACATAATGCACGCGTGCCACGCGAGGGGCCAGGACACGCGCGTCTTCCAGGACGGCATCTACCCGGCGAGGGAGGAGTGAGCGCATGATGAAGAGAAAGCATCCGAGGTTCAATGTGCCTAATTTCGGCGCGCCGAACAGGAAGCGCGTCAGGGCCAGATGGAGGCGCCAGCGCGGCATAGACAACAAGAAGAGGGTGGGCAAGAGGGAGAGCGGCGCCTCGCCGTCCATAGGCTACAAGAACCCGGCTTCGGTGAGGTATGCGCGTCCCGACGGCACCTTCGAGGTGCTTGTCTCCAACATGCCGGAGCTTGTGGCGCTGATAGGCGCGAAGTCGCAAAGGGCTGTCAGGCTCTCGCACTCGCTCTCGGTTAGGAAGAGGCTCGCGCTCCAGGAGCTCGCTGAGTCGAGCGGCATACGCATAGTAAACAGGGTGAGCAGATGACCATAGCATTCGTCAAGAGGGTCGCGTCAGACCTCATGCACAGGGGCGTCAACTCCATAAGGATAGCCCCTGCTTCGTACAAGGAGGTCGAGGAGGCGCTGACGCGCGACGACGTGAGGAAGCTGATAAAGAGCGGCGCGGTCCTGGCGCTGAAGGAGAAGCACAACGTCTCGGCGCGCTCGAAGAGGCGGAGGCAGAAGAGGTCCGAGGGAAGGAGCCGCGGCACGGGCAGGAGGCGCGGCACGAGGAAGGTGAGGCAGGGCGTGAGCTGGGAGAAGAAGGTGCGGTCCCAGCGCGCACTCCTGAAGAAGCTGAAGGCCATGGGCAGGATAGACCGGAAGACCTTCACTGCACTCTACGGCCAGGTCAAGGGCAACGCCTATGCGGACAAGGCGACGCTGCTGCTCCACCTCGCCGAGCGGGGCATACGCGTAAGCGACGAGGAGCTCAAGGCTATCAACGAGGAGGCGAGGAAGCGGTACATCTGAGGTATGGCTATGCACAAGGTTATCAGGCAGATGCGGTTCAGGCGCAGGCGCGAGGCTAAGACCGACTACAGAAAGAGGATCGCCTGCGTGAAGGGAGGCCTCGACCGCGTCGTCGCCAGGAAGACGAACACACGTATAATCGGCCAGATCTCCAGGTACGCGGAGAAGGGCGACATCACGCTCGCGTACGCAGACTCTGCCGAGCTCGCAGGGCTGGGATGGCCTGCAAGGGCCAACCGCTCCACCGCCTACCTCGTCGGCAGGCTCCTCGCGAGGAAGGCGAGGGCGAGGCCAGACCTCAAGGCCGAGCTGGTGCTGGACATAGGCCTCTCCTCGCCTGTGAGGAACTCCATACCGTTCGCGCTGGCCAAGGGCTGCATCGACGGCGGGCTCAGGATAAGGAACAGCATCGAGATAGACGCCAAGGTATATAACTGCGCTGATGCAAAACATATAGCAGCGCTTAAGGATAAGGAGCCGGAGCGGTACAGGCGCCAGTACTCGGGCTACATAAAGGCCGGCATAGCGCCTGAGTCGCTCTCTGCGCTCTTCACGAAGGTAAACGAGATGATCGAACATGGACAATGACCGCAGGGGCTACGGGCGCAGGTACGAGAGGGACGAGTCACAGCTCTCCACATGGGACCCGAAGACGAAGATAGGCCAGCAGGTCAGGGCTGGCCAGATAACCTCGATAGAGCAGATCTTCTCCACAGGCAAGCCCATAAAGGAGGTGGAGGTGGTGGAGACGCTCCTCCCCGGCATAGAGGACAAGGTGCTCGAGATCGCCTCGGTGCAGAGGATGACCAAGAACAACAGGAAGCAGAAGTTCAGGGCCACTGTTGCCGTGGGCGACAGGAACGGGCACATCGGCCTCGGGGTCGGCAAGGACGTCGAGGCGCGGCCTGCCATCGAGACAGGGATACGCGATGCAAAGAAGCACGTGATCTCAGTTAACCTCGGCTGCGGCTCCCAGGAGTGCGACTGCAAGGCGCCGCACAGCCTGCCGCTGAGGTTAAGGGGCAAGTGCGGGAGCTCCGAGATAATACTCAAGCCAGCGCCAAGGGGCGTAGGGATCGTTGCGTCGGAGACGGTCAGGGTGGTGCTCGAGCTCGCGGGGGTCAAGGACGTCTGGACCTTCTCGCGCGGCCGCACCCGCGACGTCTACAACATGGCTCTCGCTACCTATACTGCGCTGGCAGGGCTCTACGAGCTCAAGAACATAGAGGCTATGCACATCTCAGTGCCTCTGCCTCCTCCTGCAGCAGCGCCACATCAGCCTGCCAGGCCTGCGCCAGAGGCTTCCGAAGCGCAGCAGCATCAAGCTCCTCAACGTCAGGCAGAGGCTGCGCAGCCAGGCGCAACCAGCGCGCCGAAGAGGGAGCATGAAGGCGGAGCTCCGGCTCCAGAGGCAGGGGCAGCTCCGGCCAACGCACCTGCATAGGCGCATGCACGCCTCAGTCCGCGACGGGTTTTTAATACATACTGTAATATATACGCTCATGCAACCCGGCCGCGGCGCAAGGGCGCAGAGCGCGATGGAGTACCTCACCACCTACGGGTGGATGGTCCTCATCCTCGCGGTCGTGCTCGTGGCGCTATACACCTTCGGATTCTTCAACACTACTCCTTCGTTCTGCGACATCAGCGCCTCGTTCTCGTGCCAGGACTACTTCCTCGGCTCCAACGGCGTGCTCTCGGTGACCATACTCCAGTCTACGTCCAGCCAGATAAACGTGACAGGCATCGCATGCACCGAGAACACCACGCCGAAGTTCCAGACCCTAGAGTCGGCTCCGCAGAACTCCGGCTCGTCGCAGACCTACACTGTGCAGTGCTACACCCAGTCAGGCAGCGCATACTCTGGCACAGCAGGATCCGTCTACAAGGGAAGTATCGACCTGCGCTACACCAACACGTTCACAGGCTATCTCTCCACTGTATACGGCTCCTTTGAGACCACTGCCACAGGGGCTCCGATATCGCTCTCTACTGAGACCTCTACAGTGCCGGAGACCTTATGCACCAACACCATCATCAGCTACTTCTCAGGCACAATATCCAACACCATGTCCTTCGGTTACACCCTCTACGGCGGCGGAGGCGGTGGCACCGACGGCCTCGCAGGCTCAAGTGGGTCTTCAGCTACAGGAAACTTCATGGCTACAGCAGGAAGCACGTTGACAGTGTACGTAGGCGGAGGCGGCGCAGGTGGGGGATACTATGGCGGCGGTGGTGGTGGATCCGGGTACTACGGAGGCGGCGGAGGCAACGGCTACTATGTCGGAGGCTCAGGCGGAGGAGGAAGCTCCGCGATATTGGACGGGGCAACTGTGGTGCAATGCGCTTCAGGGGGCGAGGGGGCCAACACTGTAGACGGCGCCGGCGGCGGTGGCGCAGGGTGCTCAAGCGGCGGCGCAGGAGGCGCCTCAGAGGGATATGATGCAGGTGCGTCAGGCGGTTTGGGCTACGGCGGAGGCGGCGGCGCCTCAGGCGAAGGCAATGGGAATGGCGACTCTCCAGGAGGCGCCAACGGAGGCTATGGCGGCAACACCATCTCAGGCGGCTCAGGCGGCGGCGGAGGCGGCGGCGGCGGGTACGGAGGAGGAGGCGGAGGTGGCTCAGGCGGCGCAAGCGGCGCAGGAGCAGGTGGGAGCAGCGGAGCTAATGGTGTATCGCATGGTATTTGCACCGGCGGCACAGGCGGCGACAGCGGGACTGGAGGAGGTGCAGTCTCAGGCGCCTGTGGCTCAGGGGGCAATGGAGGAAGCGTAACTCTTACATGGTACCAGTCGGGCAATCCATCATGCCTGCTCAGCGAGTCGTAGTTCGAACTCCCAGGAAGCAAAATCTGGACTCAGAACCAGACGGCGCGCCTGAAGCGAGAGCGACGCAGTAATAAGTATCCTGCCCTGCAGGACCTCATTGCGCCAGCGCGTCTTCTTATTTGTATATCGAGCGGTAGACGTTGTTGCTGTCGTCTGTTATGACGATGCACTCGCCCTCGCACTCGATGAGGCACGCCTGGCAGAGGATGCATGCCGAGCCCTGTATCGCCACGGAGATGCCTCCGGAGCCGCCCTCGTACTTGTCTGCGAAGTGGTGGTGGCCGTCCTGGACGTTCGCCCACTTCGCCGTGACCTCGGGCAGGTGGCTGCCCTTCCACTTCCACTCGTCAGGAGCGGTATCGGAGTTCACGTCGGCAGAGCTCCTCTCGTGCATCTGGAAGACTGCGACAGGGCAGACGTCAAAGCAGTGGGAGCACCCTGTGCACTTCGGCTTCTCTACATATACCTGCATAATCAACAACCTGCTCATATCTGTGCATGCAAATATTTATATTCGCTGAGGCCGTTCCGGTATCCCTGCATCCGCATGCTTGACGCTATGCCGGAGCTCGCATCCGCATTGCAGAGGTGTGCAGGGTCCAACGAATCAGCCGAACAGGCTTGCAAGTCCGCCTGCAGCCTCCTCCTCGCTGACCTTCTCCTCCTTTGCCTCCTCCTTCTTCGGCTTTGCCTCTCCTCCTGCTGGTGCTGCATGCGCTGCAGGCGCGGCGACGCTGGCAGACTGGGCGTTCTTTATGACCTCCTTTATGTCGACGCCCTTCAGGGAGCTCGCCACCGACTTGGCCATGGCCTCGTCAGGCGACATTCCCGCAGCCTTCACTACGCTTACCAGGTTCTGTTCGCTTACCTCCTTTCCCGCTGAGTTCAGCAGGAGAGCGGCGTATATGTACTCCATTTTCATTCCTCTTTTTCTTCAGTATCAACCTTCCTTCTTCGCTTCGGCTCCATCAGGAGCCGCACCATCATCCTTCTTCTCCGCCTCAACAGGCTTGACGAGCCTGTTCGCCTGCATGGCCTCGAGCACCGCCTTCGCGAGGAGCCTCTCCACTATCTCGGGCTCGTATATGTTCCTCTCGACTCCCAGGCCCAGCGCAGAGAGGTATGCGCGCTTCACCAGCTCCGGCGCGTTGTACTGGGTCACGAACCCTATCGCAGTGGAGAGCAGGTGCGCCTGCACGAAGTCCTCGGCCAGGGCGCGCTCAGCAGCCATCCTGTCCATCGCTATCGCCTGTTCGGAGAAGAGCAGGCCGGAGCTGTACGCGGTCCTCAGCCTAGTGGCTGCCGAGAACGGCATTATGTCGAGCATCTTCAGGGCCTTGGAGACGGGCACGGTGACGCGCACGCCCTTCGCCACGAGCACCTTGCCCTTCGAGATCACCACCTTGCCCTTCTCTATCTTGACGTCTATGCCCGCGGCCTTGAGGTCTGTGACCGCCTGGCCAGGCGCTATCGCGGTCTCGCCAGCCTCTATCGTTATGTCGTCTGGCGAGAGCTGGTGCGGCTTGGCCGAGAGCCTCGTCCTGTTCGACGCGACGAGCTGGCCTAGCTCAGCAGGCTCCATATCCGTGAGTATCAGCGCGACGTTACCGTCCAGGCTCGGCCCCAGCTTCGCGAGGACAGGGTCTGCCGAGAGCGCTCTCACCATCAGCGTCTTCCTGGCGGCGACTATCCTCGCGCTCTGCCCGAGCTGCTTCCTGAGGCGCTGGACCAGCCTGTCAGGGGTCGCGCCGAGCTCCAGCACCGCGCATGTCTTGTGCGCCTTGAGCTCCTTGGAGAGCGCCTTAACGAACGCTATCTTCTCCTTCTTCTGCATCGTCATGCCAGCACCAGCCTCATCGGCTTTGACATAGTGAGTTTCACATACACGGATCTCACGTGGTTCTTCCCGACCTTCTTCGACACCGAGTCGAGCACCTCGGTTATGTTAGCATATATCTTCTCTGGCTCCATCGCCTCGCTGCCTACCACGCAGTGCACAGTCGGCACGTGCTTTCCCGTGCTCTTGAGCACCACCCTCCTGCCAAGCTCGTCCACAAGCCCTGCGAAGTTGATGTTGCCTATGAGCGGCTTCGGCATCCTGTTCCTGGGCCCCAGGAACTGGCCCATTGCCTTCGCTATCACCGGCATGAGGCTCGGCTGCGCCACGAGCTCGCAGTCGAGAAGGCCAGTCATCTTGGCCCCATCCGACGCTGTCGACTGTATCTCCGTATCGCGTATTATCCCGATGCCATTCTTCTCGGCCTCGGCTATTAGGTTCTTCTCCCCTGCGAAGAGGTAGATCTTCCTGGCCTTGCCCTTGCTGTTCGGCAGCAGCACCTCCATGTTCAGCCTGTTCTCCTGCTTGGCGAAGTCGAGGTCCTTGAAGTTTATGGCGAGCTCTACGCTCTGCCTGAACTTCCTCTTTCCCTTGTTCTCGCCGATGAACTTGGCCACTTGCTCGTAATCCTGTGCCATAACTCCTCCCTCCTGCAAAGCTGCAGTGCTGACGGGAAAATAAGCAGTATACTTGCTCAGGATAGGTATAAAAAGGCTGCTGCTTCCAACCCGGATGCCCATATATGCGTTGCAGAGCGCTAAAAGCCGGGAAAGGCTTTCTGTGCAGAGCCGGTCTAGCCTAGCGATCAGGCAGGCTTGAGCACGACAGCGCTGCGCCTCTCCGTCCTTATATACCGCTTGCAGTACCTCCTGACTGCGTCAAGCCCCACCTTCCTTACCATGCCTGGAAGCCTCTCCGCGAAGTGGTACTCCCCAGTTATAAGCGCGTACGAGGCTATGGAGTTCACCATGCTGAGCGTGTTCTCCCTCTGCATCATGTACTGTATGGCGAGCCCCTCCTTCGCCCTCTCCACCTCCTCCCTGCCAATCTCGCCCCTCCCCAGCTTTCGCAGCTCGTCCAGCATGATATCCTTTGCGGCTCCGACATCCTTGGGCTCGACTCCCGCCTGCGCGCCTATGAAGCTGAAGGTGCTGAACGGATAGTATGCTGCTGACGGGTCGTAGGAGAGGCCGTTCCTGTCCCTCACCTCGTCGAAGAGCCTATATGAGAGCATCTTGCTGATTATAAGCATGGAGAGGAACTCGCCTGTCGTAGATTCCAGGTATGGCATGGTCTTGAAGCCTATGCCTATCCGCGCCTGCTTTATGTTCTCCTTCCGGATCGTGACCTCCTCCTTCCTCTGTGCCTCGTCTGCTACCGGCCTCTTGAGCTCGACGTACCTCCTGCTGAAAGCACCGAAGCGCTCTTTTACCGTCCGCGCTGCCTTCCTCGCCTCGACCTTCCCATACACCACTACCATCATGTTCCTAGGTGTGTAATACGAGCCGTATATGCCAAGCAGGTCCTTCCTGGTAGTCCTCTCGATAGACTCCCTGGAGCCGCCCACAGGCCTCATCGCAGGATGGCGCTTGTAGAGGACCTTTCCGAACGTGTCGTAGAAGAAGAAGCGCGGGTTGTCCTGGTGTATCAGCTTCTCGTTTATCACAGGGCCCCTCTCCAGCTCGAACTCCTTCTCAGGGAGCGTAGAGTTTGTCGTCATGTCTGAGAGAAGGTCTGCCATCTCCTCGAAGTAGCCGGAGTAGCCCTGCATATAGTATACCGTGGTCTCGAAGGTGGTGAAGGCGTTCCAGCTCACCCCTATGTCGCGTATCTCCTGCTTTATGTCCTGCGCGCTCCTCCCAGTTGTGCCCTTGAAAAGCATGTGCTCAAGGTAGTGCGCGGCCCCGTTTATCTCCTTCCTGTCGTCTATCGAGCCGTAGTTGACCCCGACCGCTATGCCGACGCTCTCTAGGCCTGGCGTAGGGTAGATGCAGACGCGCATCCCGTTCTTCAATGTCAGCGCGACAGGTCTCATTGGCTCTTCTCCCTCTTGCGGAAGACGAAGACATGGGTGACCCTGCGTCTGTAGCGCCTTCCGTACATGGTATTGCTCTGCACCTTCCTTTTGTACGCGACTAATTTGAACCTTCCTGAGAAAACCGTTTCGACCTCTCTCTTCGAGTAAAGGACCGACCTTATCCCATTTCCAGGGTCTCTCACCACCATGTTTCCGTAGAGCTCCTTCTTTGGCAGGGCGCCATAGTACGAGTCATTCACGTCGGCAAGGCTTAACAGGTATATGCCGCCAGGCTTCAGCACCCTCCCAAGCTCCGACCTGTACCTCTCCTGCTCCTTCCTGCCTATCAGGTGCTTATAGCAGAACGTGTCTATTGCAGCGTCGAGGCTGCCTGTCCCGAGCTTCCATTTTGTGCCAACGTCCTGACAAATCGCATGCAGCTTCCTCGACAGGCCATCGGACCTCGCCCTCTGCCTCATCCTCTTTACCGCGTCGCTGGCAAAGTCCATGCTGTAGAGCTCAAATCCATTGCTGGCGAGGAACAACGAGTTCCTTCCCGCTCCGCAGCCGATGTCGACTATCTTCCTTGCGTTGCTCCTCTTCAAGAGCGGCAAGAGGCCTTCCACCGGACTAGAGGGCCTTGTCCTGAAAGAGGACGGTATGCCTTCACGCGAATACTCCCTGTTCCACAGCTCCGCATCGTCTCCCATCAGTACGCACGCTTAGTAAGCGAGGTCTCCGTTCCTCTCCTTGCGCCTCTCTCCGCACGTGCATCCGCAGAAGCAGTTCTCCTTGCACCTGCATCCAGTCGCGCAGCCGCACCTGCACCCCCCTCCGCACTCGCATCCTCCGCCTGCTCCCTGGTTGGCCATAATATCTCCTGTCTCATATCGATAATGATATCAAGCCTATTAAAACCATCGCAATGCCTACCAGCTGGTTCCTCCCGAGCCTCTCCTTCAAGACTATATATGCGAGAAGAACCACTATCACCGGATTCGCGGCTGTTATCGGCGCTAACGCTATCGAGAAGCTGTAGCTGACCCCGAGATTATAAGCCACGAACCCGGCCAGGTTCAGTAACGCTATAAACAGGAACATCGGGAGGTCGTGCCTCGGTATCACCAGCTTGTTCTTCGTCAGCCTGCCAAAAAGCAGCAGGAAGAGCACTACAGGGATAAGGATGAGCACCGTGGCAGGGAACCAGCCTATGCTCTTCACCACAAGGTCAAGGAGAAAGTAGAACGCCCCAAAACCAAGCAGCGAGACGAGCGCATAGTTCACGCCCAGGCCCCCTGCCCTGGATCCGGGCATATGGCTCCTGAGGTTTAACGAGACGAGTAGCGTGCCTATGACTATTAGCCCTATCGCAAAAGCCTCGATATAAGTTATTCCCTGCCCAAGAAGCAGGATGCCAAGCAGCGCGGTCACCAGCCCCCATGCACCTGATATGGTGACGACTACCGACGCATTCCCTGCCTGGAACCCCTTGTTCAGCGCAAAGATCGCCACTGCTGAGGCGAACCCTGCCGCTACGATGGCCAACACCTCCTCGAGAGTGATGGCCGTATATCTGAAGAAGAAGACGGCAAGACAGAGTACTATTATCAGCACCAGAATCTCGATCCAGGTCCCAGACCTGAAGCCTCCCAGCCTTCTTGCCAATCCTATGGTGAAGAAGTTCTGTAGCCCAAAGCCGAGCATGGCTATTATGCCGAACATAACTCCTGTTAACGGATTCAAGTGGACACCGCGTTTACCCGTGGTCACAGGCCGGGCTCGGTACTTAAATATCCCGGTACAATATAATACGTTATGGTGGCATCATGCACTCTGCAACACGGCTTCCGTTGCATGGCGGAAGAGCCCCTCACTGGCTCTTCCCAAGGATGGTGCGGCTCAGCAAGGCAATAAGCACGGTCATCATAGACGAATATGGGGCCAACGAGCTGCTTGCCAGGCTCAGCGACTCCAACTGGTTCCAGGCGCTCTCCTGTGCCATAGGATACGACTGGCACAGCAGCGGCACTACCACTGTAACTATGGGCGCGCTGAAAGAGGCGCTCAACGATTCCGGCGAGATCTATATCGCCGGGGGCAAGGGAAGGGCAGGCCTCAAGACTCCCGAAGAGATAATAAGGGGAGTCGACCTGCTCTCCATTCCCTCGATGGACAAGAGGTTCACCGAGTACAGCAGGCTCTCTGCAAAGATCGACAGCGGCATGGTCTACGACAACCTCGGCATCTACCACCACACGTTCATCTTCACAAAGGACTCGAAGTGGGCCGTAGTGCAGCAGGGGATGTCAGATGGCAGCAACATGGCCGTGAGGTTCCAGTGGAACGGCGACCTCGTCGACCAGGGCGACATAACAAACGAGCCGCACAGCGCTGTGAGCACTGACATGCGCCAGGCCACCGTTGACCTCACCTACGAGCGGAATAAGTGGGCGAGAACGGGAAGCGTAGAAGCGCTCTCTGACTATCCAAGAATCGCAAGGGAGCTGAGCTATCCGTCAAGGCACTGGATACATCCGCAGGCTGACATAGGGAAGAAGGGCCTTGAGCTTATAAGGGCGGCAAGCGAGGCCAAGCCTTCGGATTACAGGGAGCTCCTGCTGGTAAAGGGAGTGGGCAGGTCTACCCTGAGGTCGCTGGCGTTCGTCTCAAGCCTCATCTTCGAGAAGGAGCTCGCGCAGAGGGACCCGGTCGCGTATGCATACAACCTCGGCGGAAAGGACAGGATACCATTCGAGATAAACAGGAAGACCTACGACTCTGTGGTGGACTCCATGAACCTGATCATAGACAGGGCGAGAATGGATCATGGCGAGAGGTACAAAGCGCTAAGGAGACTGGCTGCCAGCGTCTCCGCGGGGAGGGGCGTCCTACATTAAGAAGAGAGCTCACAAAAAGAAGAACGCTGAGAGCGAAAGTAGCTGAGTTTGTGAAGCGCTTGGCTATGGCAAATATCTACGTTAATTGGTGCCGCCAAAAGGAAAAGACTGGTACGCATTCAACCGCGCTTGTTCATTTCGTGTCTTGGCCCAGCCCTTCAATCCCCAGAGCTGTTAACTCATTTATTAGCTTAGCAGTATCAGCAAATAGGATTACCATCATCCCCAATTCTCTTGCAGGTACGAGATTTGATTCATTATCGTCTATAAACACAGTATTCTCTGCCTTTGATCCTAGTTTATCTAAAATATCTGTGTATGCTCTTCTATTTGGTTTGGATATTCCGTTTTCGAATGAATAAGATACAACATGGAATAGCTCATGGTGTTTGAACTTTCTTGATATGTATTCCACCCACTCTCTTCCATGTACTGAAAGTAAACCTAATTTGTACCCTTTGTCGCGGAGTCGTTTTACAATGGCCCTCATACCTTCGATCTCTCTAAAATTCTCTCTAATAAGTTTTTTTATGACTGCACTTTCTACAGGCCATTTATTTTTGCTGGTTATTCTGGATATATATTCCTCTTCTGTTATCCTACCATTAAAAAAGAGAACAATATCAGGTCCTGAAAGTTTATGCAACACTTCAGATGCAGGCAGATTTAATATGGCCGATAATCTTTTCTCTACTCCTACCAATCCGGTCATCTGGACTTCGGACAAATCAAATATTATTGTATCTATCATTACATCCCATATATTCAATGTCTTTCCAAGCTTTTAAATAATATATTCTCAGATATCTTACCTTCTTCTAAAACAACAAAACTAGGTTTCTCTACCAAGGGTCAGAGACTTCTTCACTCTTTCAATAGACCTGTTGTAATCTTGTTATGCACTAAATAAGAGATGCGGTACAGTTGGCACTGCCGCTGAATACGGTTGATGAAAGATGGCGACTTATCCGAAAATTGTGCGTTTTCAAACAAACGAAACGTCGATAGCCCAAAAGTCTCAAGAGTTTGGAACAATGCCTATAGGTTATATCTCAGAATGACGTCGTTATCAACCGCATTTGAATATAGTGCTGTACAGTTAGCATTCGCTAACTAGTAGATAGACACTGCCGGGCACGAGCCGGCGTCATCCTCACCATAAACCTCCTGGTTTATGGGGCTATGGAGAATCGGTAAACCTCACACCAACGTCCAGTTAGCCTTCTTTGATATAAGCAGCTAGAATGGGGTCACTTATGAAATATTCGCCAACTTTATCCTTTTCAACATAACCAAGCCTCTCTAGCGTATCAAGATGCCTTGACAGCACAGCATTGCCAAAGCCAGTTAGATCTAAGAGCTCGCTAAATCTGCTTGGTACCTTGGCCAGCGCCTTCAATATTATTATGGGCCGTTCCGTATCAATGCCTAAATTTTCTATGCTTCCCAATTCTTCAGAAACAACCTTTTTGGCCTCTTTTACAGTCTCAGCCATGGCGGTATCTGGATTTTTTGTGTGGTTGTAATTGTATCCGAAAAGGGTCAACCATCCAGGAAGCCCATCCAGTTTTCCCTCAATTGCTACTCCTGTCTTATCATCCATATCTAATCCTATCTCCTTGCTTCCTGCTTTTAGGAAACCTATGCTGGTTGAAGAGGACCATCGTTTTATCTCCATCTTGGTCATTGCCCTGCCATACAGAGGGCTCTTTGCCCCAGGATCAACTATGGACTTCATAACTCCTATCATTGATCCGGTTATTATGAAAGTTATCTTATCATAGTAGGTATCGTATAAATATGCAAGCAGCATGTTGACCCTGCGTGGGTTATGCAACCATTGTGCCTCGTCTATCAGGATTATTAGCCTGCTAATCCTTTTCAGCACGGCATCCAAGGTATGCGATGACAACCTTCTATTATAATTTACCCCTAGATTCACTGGAATATGCGGCACTTTAACCTCTGCTTTTATATTCAATGAGCTTTGATATTCTTTAAGTGAGCTGATAAGCGCCTCTTCAAAATTAGTGGTGTCTCTAGCATCTATAAGGAGACTTTTGCAGCCTAGTCTGGTTATAGCGCATTTAGCCAGCGACGTCTTGCCTATCCTACGCGGACCTAGTAATATGACCCAATCCTTCTGGCCGAGATACTGCGCAAGCAGTTCCAACTCCTTCTCTCTTCCATACAGGAAATCTGGATCTGTTTTGGGTTTTGTATCGAATAGTTTCACAGTATCACTTATACTAAGTATAATCCTATACTAAGTAACATATTTACCTAGAGGTTAATAAGCTTATGTTTAAGCTATTTAAACGGTATGTTCAAGAAAAATGAACATTATGTTTAATATTTTTAAACATCACAAGAATACCGTCATGCAATACAGACTTATGAAGAGATGGTGCCCTCATGAATGACCTGAGAGCCTATCTGTATTGTGCGTCGTGTTATCTATTATATGGGCGAGATGCCACAGGGCAAGCGAGCCAAGGCTATGCTTTTATGCAAACGCTGGGTACGAGAATCGAACTCGTGTAGGTCTTGCGACCAAACAGGTTAGCAACCTGCCGCCCTACCACTAGGCGAACCCAGCATGTGGGTGCAGCAGAAGTTGGCATTGCGCCGTGCACTCATACAAGGCTCCCATGCCTCTACTCAGCCCTGTATCTCCAAAGCATAGTCGATTGTACGCGGGAGTGATGTCCACGGCCGCAATATACTTAGGGTTGCTCCTTCCGGCCTGGCCCGGTTCATATACGTAACTACCACTGGAGGCAGGACCTCAACGCTTCGGCATGGATCTTGTATGCGACACACGACACTCTACCAGCATTGGCCCGCCTAAGGGGGTTTGCGGCGAGGGAAACCCCTAGCTTCCCGCCTATCTGCTGCAGTATACATGCACATCTGGCATTTAAAAAGGTACTCAAGACTCCCATCCCCACGCCAACCTACCATGGCACCTCCTTTATGTGCAGGCGATGCGCGGCCAGGTTGGTCAGAGGATGCAGCGCACCGGTGAGTACTATTATGAAGAGTATGCCGTATGCCGTGGGCAGATGCCCGAACGGCAGAGCGAAGAGCAGCGCAAGGACCAGGAACGAGTACTGGTCGAGGAGGAAGAGCCGCGCCCCTTCCTTCGCGCCTATCCTCCTCTTGGCGAAGCTGCCGAGTAGGTCTCCCGCGTGGGTTCCGAGAGTTAGCGCGATGCCGACCACGAGCATGTATGGGGCGAAGAGCGATTCTATCGCCGAGACTGCGACCCCTGCGGCTATCCCCCCGGCCAGGCCGCGCACCGTCTTGTGCCTGCCGAAGATGGGCTTGCCCCAGAGCTTCGCGCCGTTGTCCAGGGCCCTCCTCTTGCCCCTGCCGAAGATGACCGGAGCGCCGTTGGCCACATAGGCTGGCAGGATGTAGAGGATCGGGTAGAGGATGAGCTGGTAGAGTAGAGAAGACATGGCCGCACCGCTATCCCAGCCTGCCCTCGGCGTATCTCTCCGAACCCCCGCCAGAGAACGGCCTGCCTGCGGCCTTCGCCCTCAGGTGCTCAATTGCGCTCCTCCCAGACTTATCGCCTGCTATGCAGAGCACGCCTCCGTCATTGTTCCTCAACAGCACGACCCTTCCCCTCTCCTCTCTCACCAGCATGTCCGCTATCTTCCTCAGCGACTCCATCGGCAGGTCCAGCTCCCTCTCCACCTCGGCCACGCCCTTTGACGCTGCTGAGATCTCCCTCGCCACAGTCCCGACGAGCGCTCCGGCAGCATCCCTCGACTCCTGCTGCTCCTTCCTCGCCTCGAGTATCTTCTCGTGCACCTTGAAGAGCTCCGAGTTGAGCAGCCTGGAGTCCTCGTGCAGCTCCGCGTCCTCCCTCCCGAAGTACTCGAGGCTCGCCGGGCCTGCCACGAACTCCAGCCTGACTATGCCGTCATGAGACCTGTACGAGTTGATTATCTTTATTATGCCGAGTATCGACTCGCGCCCGACGGCGTGCAGGCCTCCGCACGCCTGCGCGTCGAGTACCCTGCCGCTGCTGTCCTTTATCGTGACTATCCTCATCGTCCTTGCCGGCACTCCGTGGCCCTGATAGATCTCGAAGCCGAACCTCGACTCCGCATCGCCTCTCTCCATATATACGGCCTCGACCTTTATGCCGGAGAAGAGCCATGAGTTCGCTATCGCCTCTATGGAGCCGAGCTCCTCATCGCTTAGGCGCTCGTAATGTGCTATGTCTATGTGCGCCTTCTCTGGCTCCTTCCTCGTGCCCTCCTGCCACACATGCCTGCCGAGGAACTTCCTCGACGCTGCGCTGATGAGGTGCGTCGCGGTGTGGTGCGCCGTCAGGCGCATCCTCACCTCCTTGTCCACCTGCGCATCGACGACAGAACCGACCTTGAACGGCGCCTCGCTCTCCATCGTATGCACTATCACGTCGCCGTGCCTCTGCACGTCGACGACCTTGACAGCGTCTATGCTCCCCCTGTCTGCAGCCTGGCCTCCTCCCTCGGGGTAGAAAGGCGTCTCGTCCAGCACCACGTGCCTTCCCTGCACGAACACGACTCTTGCCTTTGCCTCAGTCTTGAAGTCATAGTAGAGCGCCACAGTCGGCTTCAGGCCCTCGGGCAGCCTGACCTCAGACCTCTTCTGCTTCTCCTTCTTCACCAGGTCTCCCTGGACTATGCCACTGTATGCGTTCTCGGGCAGGCTCAGCTCGATTCCCTTCGAGGCAGCTGCGCCGGTGAGGAACTCGGGGGTTATGCCGTTGCTCTCGTAAAGCGTCTTGAGCAGCTGCGCGCCTATAGGCGTGCCCTTGGCTATCACGCTGCTGACTATCTGCCTCGCGTTCTCCCTGCTCTTCGCGTACCTCTCCTCCTCTATCCCTATCACCGTCTCGAACTCCTTTGCGTCAAGGCTCTCGAGCAGCTCGGGATACATGGGCTTCAGGTCCTCCGCTATGAGCCTCGCCACTTGGCCTAGCTCGATGCCGAGCTCGTACCTCTCGATGAAGTCGAGGGCCCTCCTGAGTATTATCCTGAGGTTGTACCCGCCGCCTATGTTCGAAGGGAGCGCTCCGTCTGCGATGGCGAACATGAGGGTGCGCGTGTGGTCGCAGACCGCGTAAAGGCCCTGGACCGGCCTCACCTTCCTCTCGTAATCGTCTGCAGTGATGCCCACCTGCCTGAGCAGCTCCCTCTCCCTCTCCCGCGCGTTCTTCAGCACGTCGACATCAAGCTCGCCAGCCACCCTTGCGAACCTGCTGAACGCAGCAGTCTCGAACGCGTTGCCGGTCTCCTTCCTCACCCTCTCCAGGACGTTGTGGAAGACGGCCTCGTAGGCGCTCTCGTATCCGGTATAGAACCAGAGGAGCCGTTCGAAGCCCCAGCCCACGTCCACCGTCTTGCCGTCGAGCTCCCCTATCCTTCCATCCACTGACTCGAACTCGGTGAAGACGCTGTTCACGAGCTCCGAGCCGTTCGCAAAGCTCTCGAGCGACGGGCCGAACTCCGAGAAGTCTGGCATCGCCCAGACGTCCTCGGAATAGACGAGACTCTCCCTCCTCACCCCCAGCACCCTGGTTATGAACTCGTAGTTGAGCTCTATGCAGCGGTCCTTCCAGTATCCGCTCTTCGGGTAGTCGAACGAGTGCTGGCCTGCCATCATGAAGCCGGTGAAGTGCCTGCCCGTCACCCCGACGTTCTCTATGTCACCGAACCTGAGGCATATCTGCGGGACCACAAGCGGGTTGGCCGCGTACTCGAAGCCCATCTTCCCCGCCTCTATCCTCTGAAAGTCCTGTATCGAGGCTATGGTGAAGTAGAGGTCCTTCCGCCACCTGGACACTACCGGATACCTCTTTATCTCAGTGTGGCCGTTGGCCTTGAAGAAGTCCGCAAACTTCCTCCAGAACTCGGCATAGCCTATCTTCACAGGCCTCTCCTTGAAGAAGCTGTACTCCGTATGCGACGAGTCGTCGCACCTCTCCCTCTCCGCGACGCTCCAGAAGTGCTTTTTGCACGCTGTGCAGGTCCTTCTGGAGAAGCCCTCGCGCTTGAAGAGCTCCACCCTGTAGTACCTGTCTGCGTCCTTAGAGAACTCGTCTCCTAGCGACCTCTTGCTGAGCACTCCGCCTCCACCAAGCATCACAACACCAGCGCACCGCGCCTCTACCAGGTACCTGCGCCTCAACTCCGGCCCGGCGCCTGCGCGCACTCATCTCACGCTCCGTCGCGTTGTGCAGGCCGCTGCCGCAGGCGCGTGCATGGCAGGGCCATGCAGGCGCGCCACCGTCTCACACTGTATCAGACCGCCTACCGATCGTCATCGCAATTTGCTCAGCGATCACCGGTCTCATCATATGCCTTTTTATGTGTTGGAGAGTATTCTTAACTCTATGCCCATCGGCGACTACAGGCTCTTCATCTTCGACTGGGACGGCACGCTCTCCACCTCCACTCCCATCGTCAGGCTGAGCAGGCTCCTTAAGAGGAGGTACAACATAGACTACATAAGGTCTCATGTAAGCGAGTATGACGCCAAGGCCTCGAGGTCCATCAAGGAGAAGGAGGAGGTCAATAGGGCCTATGCGTGGCTCTACGACCTCTACGCCAGGTTCGTGAGGCCCAGGCTCCAGATAGGGGCCGCGGAGCTCCTCGCAGAGCTCAGGAAGAGGGGCAAGACCACTGCCATCTTCAGCGACTCTGCGAGGTACCGGCTGGTGAGGGAGGCGCGGATGCTCGGCATAGCTCCCAGAGTGGACCTTATGCTGAGCGCAGAGTCGATAGGCAGGTACAAGCCCAATCCCGAGGGCCTGTTGGCGCTGGCCCGGCGCTTCAGGGTGGCGCGCAAGAGCACGCTCTACATAGGCGACATGGCCTCGGACATACTGACAGCTAGGTTCGCCGGCATGGACGTCTGCACCGTCGCTAACGGCGTCGACCCATACGCGCTCCTGAAAGAGCTAAAGCCCGAGTACCTCTTCAGCGACCTTACTGGTATCACGTCGGCTTTGCGCCGAGGCCGCACCGGTGTTGCGGCCAGTGCGACCCGCTCAAAGTAAGGCCGCATGTAAGGACATGGGAGGCCGCTGCGCTGCAGTGAGACGGCGCCATAACTGCCCTGCCCCGAGGAGTCCATGCAATCTGCCGACTCGCATCCCTCATAAGCCTAGATTACACCAGGTATGAAAGCCGTCCCGTTGGCGCCTATGAAGAAGGTGTGCGTCGAGGCGATGAAGGTGCTGTTCGTCGCGTCAGGCGTAGTGGAGTTCACGAGGCCCAGCATGACGGTGTACTCGCCAGGGCCGTAGCTGGACACCAGGCCGCTCATGTTGAACTGCACGTCGAAGTCGCTCCCCTGCATCACATACTCTGTCGCGTTTATCGTCTTTATGGTATCGTAGTAGTAGTGCTCCCTTCCGGAGGTGTAGCCTATGCCCGCCACTGTCGGCGGGTAGCTGTACGAGCTATTGTACGGCGCCTCTGCGAGCTGCGCTGCGGTGTGGTTTGATACAGGCGCTTCATATGCAATGAGCACTCCTGTCAGGTTGTAGCCGCGTGAGATCGCGCCCCTCAGCGTCACCTCGTTGCCGCTGGAGATGGCAGGGCTCCCGGGCTGCCAAGAGATATAGCTGTTTATGAAGTCCTCTACGAGGTAGATCGAGGTCGCGTTGTACGCCACCCCTATGCTCACCTGGTTATGCTGCGGCGTAAGTATGTTGATCCTGTGCCCATTATCGCAGCATATGTAGTCGTTGTACATGAAGTCGTACTCCATCTGGCTGACGGAGTTGAGCACGTTTATGCCGCTGCTGTTGTACATGTAGGCGATGTTCTCATCAACTGCCCCGTTCCCGCCCAGGAGCGTATAGCGCATGTACGGCTTCATCCCATACAGGTCCCAGTGGCTGAAGTAGTCCCCGGCGAGCATGGAGTCTGCGTGCTGCTGCCCAGAGGTCTCGTTCGAGAGCGTGACAGGGGCGAGGCTGTAGTTGGCCCTGTCCATGTTGATCAGCTCCAGCGCGTATGCGACAGCCTGGCTCTGCGGCACCTGCTGCTGCGTCGTCACAGTAGTGTATGAGAGG
>JASHXR010000095.1 GCA_030043435.1 Microcaldota archaeon | reverse complement strand
GCCGTATGGGGATGCTGTTATGCCTATAGAACTGCTCAGGGGCATGCGGGACTTCCCGCCTGCAGATGCCATCAGGCTGCGCGGGATACTCTCCAAGGTCGAGGACGTATTCAGGAGGTTCGGCTTCTATCCCATCGAGACGCCGAGCTTGGAGAGCACTGACACCCTCAACGCCAAGACCTACGGCCAGGAGGCTGCCAAGTCGATGTATGTCATGGACGGAGGTGACGCAGGCCTCGTATACGACCTGACAGTGCCTCTTGCGCGGTACGTCTCTGCCAACATGGATATGCCGCTCCCGTTCAAGCGGTACCAGACGGCCAGGGTGTGGAGGAGGGACGAGCCGCAGAGGATGCGCTCGCGCGAGTTCATCCAAGCCGACATAGACGTGGTAGGGAGCAGGGAGCCTTCCTCTGAGGCAGAGGTAATCGCGGCCACGGCACTGGCGCTCGAAGCGGTAGGGATCATGGAGTACGAGATTGCGCTCTCGAGCAGGGTGATACTCAACGCCATACTAGACCTCTTCAAGATACCAAAGGAGAAGCAGGCCGCGGTCACGGTCATAATAGACAAGCTGGGCAAGATAAGCGCAGACGAGGCGATAGCACAGATAGCAGCGCTTGGCGTCGAGGCCAGGAGCGTCGAGGGGCTACTAAGCTTCGTGAACGACGAGATGAAGAACGCGGACAAGCTGCAGAAGCTCGCTACCAACGCACCGGAGGCGAAGGCCGAGGCCGAGAGGATAGGCGTCATAGTGGGCATGCTCTCCAACTACCACCTCAGCGGTACCGTGAAGGTCGATTTCTCGCTCGCGCGGGGTCTCGACTACTACACAGGCACTGTATGGGAGTTCGTGGCGCGCGACGGCGAGAAACGCCTTCCCTCGATAGCGTCGGGGGGCAGGTATGACTCGCTCATGGCAAAGTACTCGAGGAGGGAGCTGCCGGCCGTAGGCTCGTCGATAGGCATAAGCAGGGTCTTCGACATAACGAAGGGAGGCGCGCCGAGGTCGACCTATGCGGTCGTTTATGTGGCGAACATAGGCCAGATGAACCTGGACTACGCGACTACAGTAGCCAACTTCCTCAGGTCGAGAGGCGTCTGCGCAGACCTCAACCTCACCGACAGGGGAATCTCGAAGCAGCTGGAGCATGCGAGCGCGCTCGGGATAAGGTACACTGCGATAGTAGGGGACAGGGAGCGCGAGGCCAACAAGATAAAGCTCAGGGACATGTCCAGCGGCGCGGAGGAGCTGCTGGACCTCGAGTCACTGACCAAGAGGCTGAAGCAGGAGGGTTGATGGCATGGCGAAGAACGAGGTAGACGAGACTACGGACAGGGTGGTACAGAGAGGCGGGCTGCTTGTGCGGTTGTATTTCGACGTGCACAGCGAGCGCCAGTCGGACCTGCAGGCGATACTGGCCGATATGATAAACAACAGGCTGCTGAAGGCCGACGGGGTGAAGTACTGCTTCGGCAGCATAGACGAGCCTATAAACACAAATGGGGTATACGCCACGAGCGCGATAGTCACTGCGCTCTTGGACAACCTCGAGCACCTCATCGGAGTCGTCTTTACCTTCGCCCCTGCCGCTGTCGAGGTGATCAAGCCTGCGGAGAGGTACTCGATAGCGCCGGGAGAGCTGCAGAGCGCGCTCATCACCCTCTCCGGGATATCTGCCGGGTATTCAGAGTACATACTCAAGCGCGTGATGAAGCCTGAAGACTACGAGAGGATAAGGGGCGACATCAAGGCGAGGGAGGAGCTGGGAAAGAGGATAATGGCGAAGGGAAAGGGCGAGGGCGCCACATCCAAGTGACCGTCAGCGGCCGCGTCGCTTCCCATGCGCCGCGCCTGCCGACTTCTTCTTTACCGGCCACGAATCGTAGTAGACTACTGAGAGCGCGAAGAGGGTGACGACGAGCACGTGGACAAGGGTGCAGAAGAGGCAGATGTGCCCGATGAGATACTCCGTGTAGACGAGGTATGCCACCACGGCGATGCCTACGCCGTTGTAAAGGACAAGAAGGTCCTTGTTCCCCAGCAGTATCACCGCTATCTCAATGGCGAAGAAGACTAGGCCCAAGACGGCGAACGGCACACCGAAGAGCGACGAGTAGGAGCTGTTGAGCACGTCGCCGCAGTTTATTATGCCCACGGACGGACATGCGACGGGTATGTTGGTGTAATGGTCTATGGTAAGGTATGCGGCGTCGGCGAGGCCTATCGCGGCCAGGACGAGAGCGACCTTGACCAGCTTTGCGCCATCCATCCTATCAGCCTGCGCATATCAGGGCTCACTGCGCTTCGAGGTCTGTGACATAGGCCTGGCCGCAGACGCTCTGCGGCTGGTTCCCGTCTGCCTCGCATATCCGCGCTGTGAAGAGGTTGGCTGTGGAGACTATCGCCTGGGCCTGCAGCGACGATGGGTTGGAGAGGTCGCCTGCTATCTGCGACCAGTTCATGCCGGCGACGATGAGCGACGGGTCGTAGCTCGAGCCCACCTGCAGGCTCATATTGGCTATGTCTATGAATGGTATGCTGCCTCCAGAGTCATAATGCTCCATGATGGCGTCTTCGTCTACAGTTGGGGTCTGGAGCACTGGATACGCGCCGTTGGCTTCCTTGTTGGTGGTGGTCTCGACAGGCACGAAGACGATG
>JASHXR010000094.1 GCA_030043435.1 Microcaldota archaeon | reverse complement strand
AACAGTCGTTGTTCCCTAGTCAATGCTATCTGCGCTTACCCGGCGCAGACATGGCTTGTCGAAAACTTACGCCACCATTTTGCCGATTTCCCTAACCTTGGTTCTTCCGCCACATCTTGGCTTTCTCAGCCAGCAGCACCTGTACTGGTTCTAGGTACGGATTGGTGCGATCGTTGCAAATTCCCTTTTCACGGGCTCAGGAACTCAGCCATATTAGTTCATTTAGCTGCTTCTCCTCATAACGAGACTCCGCAGCCATTTGCTCCTGCTTACAGACCTATCCCCAAACGTCGGAAATTTGCCTTGTGTTGCCACGCCTACGCGCTAGGTGCATGAATATTAACATGCTTCCCTTTTACCGGGTAGTGATTGGCTCCCGGCTTAGGATCGACTAACTCCCAGCTAACGATTATTGCAAGGAAAACCTTGTGCTTTCGGCGTAATGGATTTTCACCATTATTTGCTGTTACTTACACCAGGATTTTCACTACTGCACGGTCCACCAGATCGCAGGACCTGGCTTCTTGCCGTACAGCACGCCCTCCTACCTATGTCTCCATACCGAGGTATCGGTACCTGGCTTAGCCCCGTCCATCTTCGGCAGGCGCTACCTCAATCGGTACGCTATTACGCGTTTTTTAAAGGATGGCTGCTTCTGAGCCTACCTCCCGACTGTCTATGGCAACGCCGTCCTTCGATACACTCAACCAGGATTTAGGGACCTTAACCTCGGATACTGTCTTTACAGCATCGCGTTGCTAGCTTACCCAACAACGCCGACTCCGGGGGTCTGCGCAGCACACGTATTCGGAGTTTGACGAGAAGACGGAGCCTTTCGGCTCCATAACTTCAAATCGGTCGCTCTACCTCGTGTGCAAGCTCGCCCCGGGCTATCCTAAAGATACTTCGGAGGGGACCCGCTATTGCCGTGTTCGAATGGTCTATCGCCCCTAAACGCAGCTCACCCAACAGGACATGCCATGACAGGTTGCGGACCTCCATCGAGCTTACGCCCGACTTCGTCCTGGCCGCGAGTAGATCACAACGGCTTCGGGTCGAGTAAGAGTGACTTAGGCATTTTCATGCCCGGCGCCTCATCGCTTGCGCGCCCTCGCTTTCACTACGCTTCAATGCTTGCCACTCCTACGCACTCCCTGGCTCTTGCTTCGAGAAGAAATGCACGACACTGTTCGCCAGGCCACGATTGCTGCTTTCGCAGCTTCTCTTCGGCCTGGTACATTCCTTCCGTGCCGTGCGTTCTCGTAACCACCTAGTTTCAGATCTGTTTCAATCCCACACGCGTGGGTTCTTTTCAGCTTTCGCTCGCGCTACTTGTTCGCTATCGGTCTCTAGCCAATATTTAGGGTTGGGGTTTAATGCCCCCGTATTCGTTAGACATTCTTAAGCCAAACTACTCTCCTGCAGTACAACTCCTGCACCTCCGCTTACGAGGCTGTCACTCTCTCTGGCCGCCCTTTCCAGGGCGTTCAGCTAATGCAGAAGCCTAAAAACTGCCCCACATCTCGATACACTTGCGCGTACCGATTCAGGTTGCCCTCCTCCACTTTCAATCGTTTTACTCATGGAATCGCATATGCTTTCTTCTCCTGCGGGTACTAAGTCATTTCAATTCCCCGCGTGTACGCGCGCCACTATACATAGCGCGCAATTCGGTAATCCGAGGTTCAAAGGCTGACATGCGCCTACCCTCGGCTTATCGCAGCTTGCCACGACCTTCGTCGTTGCTAGAGCCAAGCCATCCTCTAGGTGGCTTTATAAATCAAGCTCGACTTCTCCTCAAATCAATTGCTTAGCGCAATCTCACACAGGTTCCATGGCCTAGCATATAGACGCAGCGCATTGGCTCTAGCCAATGCATTTTCTCATCAAGCGTGTAGCCCTCGAAAATAAGCCTCTACAAGCTAATGGTGGCCACAGAAGCACCAGCGTATAGTTAGGGGTGCAAGGTTTATATACCTTTAGAGCCGTGCCTGATACTGCTGCGAACGCGCGGCGCCGGCGCGCAGTACTAGCGCCTCAGGTCAGGCAGAGACCCGGGCCTCCACATCTCGAACTCGCCGCTGGCAGGGCCGTGGAACCTCCCTACATACCTCTCGTCATGCAGCACCGCCTCGTATGTTATGCGCTCCTCCGGCCCCCCGGCGAGGACCGCCTGCGAGGTATAGCTCTTCTCGAACGTGAACCTGGAGCCGTGCCTGCTTCCTACGAAGAGCGCGCTCCCTATTGTATCCTCGATGGCGCCCATCACCCTCCTCCCGCTGTCGCTGCCTATCGTCATCTCGAAGAGGCCGCGCGCAGGCACCTCCCTGTCCCACGTGCCTATGAAGTCGGGCCTGCCCCCTTCCGTGACCTTCCCGCCACTCACCGCGCTGAACCTCCGCAGCAGCGAGGAGCGCGCGGCCTGGCCCTCCAGAGTGCCTGCCTTGGATGCAGCCTCTGAATCCAGCGTGTTCCTATACATCATGCTGACCTGCCCGTGCCACGGCAGCACCGTGCCGCTGCCCTCTCCTGCCTGGGCGCTCCCGAACGCCGCTCCCAGGTAATGCTCCCGCACCGCGCGCGCGATTGCGCCCTTATCCGGCTCTACCTCGGCCCTGTACGCGCCGAAACGAATGCCATACCTGCCCTCACCACTCTCCGCCCAGAGGATATCGGCATGGCCCCTGCCGACTACTACACAGTCTGGCATGCTCTCGCGCATGGCCCCGATGATGCCCTTCTCCCTCTCCACGACCAAGAAGTGCTTCAGCTCGATGTCTGACCTGTACACCTCATTCAGGAGCTTCCTTGCCATCGCGGACTCCATGCCCTGTACGTCCCCTAGGGTGCGCAGCCTCTCGGAGAGCCGTGCGTGCCTGACCGCCATCTCTATGTACTGGCGGTAGGTGTCCACGGGGTCGAGGTATGCGACCCTGAGCCCGCTCGCCCTGCAGTGCTCCTCGACCTCGCCCCAGTACCTGATCGAGCCGTCGGCGAGGGCCACCGCCATTCCCCCGACACTCTGCCGCTCTGCGAGTGAGCCAGGCGCGAAGCTCTCCAGCCCTACCAGCCTGCCCCTCCCCAGCGCCTCAATGCCATTGAGCATCTCCATGCTCGGCCTGAGGAGGAGCTCATGGCTGCCGAAGAAGCGGTCTACCGCCCAGGCGCCATGCACTGCTCCATAGAGCTTCTCTATCTCAAGATGCCGGCTATCCGGATTGGGCTTGCGCAACTGTCTCATTGACACGACCGCAGCGCCGAAGAAGGCGCACGCGATAGTAATGCGCCGACCCCATATTTATGCATTGCCTTGAGATCGTCATGACGTATTGCCCAGACTCGCAATTGGCCTATTTGTCGTGAGGACATTATTTCGGGACAAGGCAGCTCCCGAAGTAAAACAATGTTTATATAGGACGGAAATCACAGTATGGCACTGTGTGGATTCCATGCCTTCAGTGAGAGCCAGACAGATTCAACCTGTCAGTACCGACCACTTCACCGCAAACGGACAGAGGTACGCGGTGCTTAGGTTCGCCGAGGGCAGCGGAATGAACTTGCAGCAGACAATCGACTTCGCTGCAGGCAGGAAGGGGCAAGAGCTGCTCACTCTGGACGAGGTGAGGGCAGCGAGGGACGATACCGACTCAAACATCGCGTTTACAAGGGCCTTGGAGCCAGAGGAGTGGTCGTATGTCCGCGACCAGGGCGCCGAGTCAAGGTCTCGGGCCGCGTACCTGCTAGTAGTAAGAAGCTACGCCGGGCTGCATGCCGGAGTCGACGACAAACCTGACGAGACATCACGAGTGGTGGTCTTGAAGGAGACTGGCCGCAAAGGCTCCGAGGCGCAGGGCGAAGCCGCTCCGGCGCATATCCCGAAGCAGCTTGTCAGAGATGCCTCCAGGGCATGGTCGGAGGTCGTAAGGGACCCGACCATAGACGAGACGAGGTTCGCCGCGCTGGGGGAGCTCGTAGAGGCCGAGATGGGCCGGATGCGCAGGCAGCAATAAGGGCTGCGCTCCTTAAAGCATCTCTGTATCTGTAACCTGCACCCAATTCAAATGCCAAGGCATAAGGCAAGGCTCTGTAGTAGCAAATGCAGATGGAGAAACAATACATACGCTACTGAAAGCCCATACTTAAACATATTAGATGTATTAGACATATTAGACGTAATAAACGTAACATATAAATACTTATCCGTTCATAGTTTATCTGATACACATGACAAGTTTAACACTATCTGTGTCTAAAGAGCTGAAGAAATTGATGGATGAGCACCCTGAGATAAACTGGTCTGAGGTAGCCAGGCAGTCGATAATTCAGAAATTGACCTTACTGGAGAAGATGGATAAGCTTCTGGCTAAGAGCAGCCTTACAGAAAGGGATGCCATAGCCATAGGGAGAAAGGCAAATAAAGAAATTGCAGCACTTCTGAAATAAAGCGGTGATCCCGTCGAACTAGTGGTAGATGCAAATGTGATATTTGCAGCCTTCATCAAGGATGGCACTACCGCACTTATCTAACCTTCGAAGGCGAATAAGTAGTCGTATGCTTTCCATGCCTTACAGAGCGCACAGTTTTTATCGAAATCGGAGCAACGTTTACCCCACATGCTTAACATCCATCTGCCTGCTTTTGTTTTCATCGTTTGTTTGCCCATAAGACCACCGGTGGCGCATCAGAAAGCCCTGCTATCTCCATCACCTTCTAGATGCAGGCTTGCAGCATCCCACAGCAGATATTTCAGTGTCCACACATTGTCAGGTAAAGATTCCTTTACAGTGCGAGTTTTTAACTCGATGATGCTCTTCTGGAACGCTTCGCGTGCCCGTTCTACCGCTTCATTGCAGCTATTTCCTTTGAAAAGGGTCTTTGGTATCATGTTAGTGGCTCCGAAGAAATGCCTTGCATACTCGTCGTTTTCAGGATTTGCGCTGTGGTTCTTATCGCTATAAACTGCAAACTGGAACTTATAGCCAATAAAACACCGCACGCCATCCGATATTGACCTTTTTCCTATACCGACTATTGCTTCGCAGGCTATCGTGTATATGATGCTACCACTGAATCTGCTTACATTTTCACTGTTTAGGATTACCTCATTCTTCTGCCCCATAACTGTCTCTGTGGTCCCATGGCCATTAAGTATGTACAGATTTGGCGACCTCTGTACTGCCCTTTCAAGATTCTGTCGCGTTGCTTTTTCCTTTGGCAGATCTATAACCTCGAATCCGCTCTCCTTAGCGTAGGTTATGACCTCGCTGCTCAGCCTTTTCCAATAATAAGTTGCAAGATCAAAATCTGGTCTTGTTATGACTACTGTTTTGCCCATTCGGCTTCCTCCTTGAATAGTCTCACATAATTCAATTCTATTCTTGCGAGAAGCTCGCCTACCTCGCTTCTCTTTTCAATTTCCTCGAGTGCCTTTGCCTTGGTGAGTTCCTCCCCAGCGCCTATCAGAATAACGCCATCCTTGGGCATCTCCTTATACCTGGCCTTTAGAACATCCCAGAAACTCTCGGGAATTTTGTCTGTCATAGTACTCCTACCTCATGCAGCCTTTTAACTATCTCCTCAGCTTCTTTAGTTCCTCTTACTATTTCCTTGTATGATTCCTCCCACGTCCATATCTTGCCTCCTATCTTCACTATTGGCATCTTCTGTTCCGCAACAGGAAGTCTTGCGTAAATCTCTCTGAATTTCTCCAAATCGGATTTAGCTATTGGCATCTAATCAATTAACCTAACACTATTGATCGCTGGCATAATGTTACGCGATATAACAATCATGTCAGATTTTATAAACATTAGCCCCCTCTGGAACTTCTATTAGATGTATTCAGACGCAAAGGATATTAAATTGAGCAAAGCCTTACGGCATCCAATGCTAAACGTCACATATAAAGTTCCATTAAACTGAAATGTTTGAGAATCGAACTCCTAGACTGCAAACGCACTTTTACTGGAAATCTTTGTCTTTGGAAAGATCTGGTAATGGAGGCAAGGAGAATCGGACTCCTGTCTGCAGAATGTCAATCTGCCGTCCTGCCACTAGACTATGCCTCCGCGAAGGAACATTGCGCATATCGCATTTATATGCGTTTGAGTGGAAGGCCAGCACCAACGCGTCAGTACCGCTGCCCCCTGTCGTATTCGCGCTCGTGGCTCACGGCAGGCGGCTTGGTGAGGATGTAGAACCTCGACTCGCCCTTCAGCTCCACCACCACCCTGTCCACTATGAGCTTGGCCGGGTCCTGCAGCAGCGGCACCCTCTTCGTTATGTCAGCGAATGACTCGAACGGCTTCTCCTCGCGCGCGTCCAGTATAGCGGCAAGGTGCTTCTTCCCGACGTTGGGCAGGAGCTCCAGCGAGTGCATCCTTATGTTGAGCGACGAGGCCGTGTTGAAGAGCCCCACGAACTGCGCCTCGTGCTTCTTGACCACGCTGTAGATGGCGTCGCGCAGCTCCTTCCTCGCGGCCTCGCTCAGGTCAGCATAGCCCAGCCTGGACTTTATCAGCGAGACCTTCTCCCTGTCGCCCTTGCCTATGTAGACCTCCTCCCCTATCTTTATCTCGCCGCTCTTGGGCACGGCCTCGAGCAGCGTGAACTTGGTCTCCCCCAGGAGCTGGACGAGCGGCTCGGACCTGGCCGAGGAGCTCCTGCCTATGGGCAGGTAGTCGAGCACCACTGCGTACTCCTCCAGTTCCTCCCGCCGCTGCTCGATACCCTCCATAGGCCATGCCCCAAAGACAGTCGCTACTTCCCCCTGTAGCGGTTTACCACTTCAAGGACCTTCGGCACCGCCTCCTCCCCCAGAGGCTTCTTCTCTATGATCAGCACCTGCTTGAGCATAAGCGCCTCCTGCGGCATTATCTCCACCACCTTCGCAGCGGTCTTCTCGCTGAGGCCTAGCTCCGCGAGCTCCTTCATCATCTTCTTGGCGTCAGGCTCGCTCACGCCCGAGAACTTCTTCACGTACTCGTCGGTCAGCTCCTGCTCGTACCCTATCGCTCCCCCGCGCTTCCTCTCATCGAGAATACCAAGGACCTCGGGCAGTGTCGCTATCCTCGTCTCCGTCTTGCCTCTTCCAATCATGTACCCAGCTCCTTCCTTACTGCTGATATATGGCATGCTCTTTAATTTAAGCCTTTCTGTACCTTCTATATCAGATAACATGCCAGCACGCCGTATGCCAGCAGCGAAGGAGACGAGGAGAAGGGATATCTACCTTATCGCCGTGCTGGCCATGGCTGCAGCGTTCACAATCTTCTGGACGCTCTACGCGGCCTATGCCTACAACACCTTCCAAGACCAGTACTTCGACATGGGCGAGCTGCCGTACTCGCTCTACATGCACCTCTGCTGCACCTCAATGACCGCCGGGCTGCAGTACTTCGTCTTCGGCAACCACCTCTCCCCATTCGCCATCCTCCTGCTTCCGCTCTCGGCAGCCTGGCCGAGCCCGCTCTCCACCGTCGCCGTGCAGGACCTCTTCATGGCCATGGCCGCGGTGATGGCATATCTCATATGCAGGGATATGCTCCAGTTCAGACAGCTCGGCCTGGTCATGACGCTCCTCTTCCTGGTCAGCCCGGCCATCATAGGGCCTGCGAGTTTCGACGTGCACCTCGAGGGCTTCATGCCCTTCTTCTACCTCCTTGCGTTCTACCTCTACATGCGCGGCTCAGGGAAATGGTTCCTCGCCAGCTACGCGCTCCTCGCCTCTATCATGGAGAGCGCACCGTACGTTGGCGCTACGCTCATCGCAGGCCTGGCCTTCTACGAGTACGTGCACTACAGGAGATCAAGGGAGTTCGATAAGGCCACGCACAGGAAGAGGCTTGCGCTCCTCGCCGCCGCTGCAGCGATAACCCTGGTCTTCGTGGCGTTCTACACCTTGGTCACCGCTGCGCTCGTGCACGACTACGCGACGGGGCTCTACGCCTCGCTACCTCCATATGCACGCGTCATAGATTTCATGGGCGCACAGGCCACTGCCATCCTGAACCCTGCGTCAAGCGCGATAGCGCAGAATCCATCCGGCTTTATCCTCTTCCCCATCCTTGGGCTCCTCATCCTCTTCCTGGGCTTCGGCATAACCGCCCTGGCAGACCCGTTACTCACCTCGATACTAATCGGCGCCTGGCTCTTCGAGGTCTTCTACCTGCGCAACTTTGCCTTCGCGACGCCCATCTACCAGTACTACCTGTATGCCATATCCGGCTCCCTCGTCGGTTCAGTGCTGGGTGCCAAGATTCTCATGGCAAGGAAGGACGCCCTCGGCGCGCTCTTCCGCTCCCGGTCTTTCGTCCCAGCGGCCGCGCTCTCGTTTGGCCTGGTGGTCTCTGCCTTCGTGCTCTTCCTGTTCACCTTCCTGCACATGCCTGTAGCGCTCTCCACCTTCGTCTCAGCAGCGGCGCCAAACGCCCCTAACTATGCGTCCATCGAGGCTGCGCTCGCCTCGATACCAAGCAACGCAAGCCTCATGGTGCAGCCTGACGTCTTCCCACACACGATATACCACAACATCGAGACTGAGCTGCCGCCTGATCTCACCCAGATAGACCTCCCTTCCAATACCCTCTCATTCTACTGGTTCAGGCCCCAGTACATAGCTGTCTACAGAAACGATTCGACTGACGATACGATGTTCACCGCGAGCTTCAACGTCTACGCGTACATGGGCGACAATTATACCACGTACTACAACTCAAGCGCATTCGCGATATACAGGCTGAAATAGCGCTATGCAACAGCATTAATAACCTGCTGCGCCAATGGCTCTACGCGGTGTTGGCTTGGTCGACGCTCACGATGCATACCAGCAGGTCCTTGCAGAGATGAAGAAGCACATAGCAGGGAAGAGCGAGACTATCGAGCTCATGTTCATAACCATCGTGGCCAACGGCCACGCGCTCCTCGAGGGAGTACCAGGCGTCGCCAAGACGACGATGTGCAAGGCCATGGCAGAGACCATGCAGGCAGAGTTCAAGCGCATCCAGGGCACTCCAGACCTCGTCCCTACGGACATAGTGGGCTACGCCTACCTCAACGATAAGAACGAGGTCGAGTTCAAGAAGGGCCCTGTCTTCACAAACATACTGCTGGTCGACGAGCTGAACAGGTCGCCGCCGAAGACGATGAGCGCCTTCCTGGAGACGCTGGAGGAGCGGCAGGTCACGGCAGGCGGGGTCGACATGCAGTTGCCCATGCCCTTCACCGCGTTCGCGACCCAGAACCCGCTCAGGATAGAGGGCACGGAGCAGCTGCCCAAGGTGCTGGCTGACAGGTTCATAGTCAAGATAGACGTGGACTACCCGAACATGCAGGAGGAGGAGGTGATGATGCGGCTCAAGGAGCAGGAGGGACGGGAAGAGACCAAGAAGATAATCGAGACGAAAGACATACTGGAGATGCAGGAGAAGGCCAAGTCGGTGTCCATGTCAGACGAGGTGGCCGGATATATAACCAGGATAGTCAACGCCACCAGGACCGACATACACGTCGTGATGGGTGCGAGCCCAAGGGCTGACCTCGCGTTCATGCATGCTGCCAAGGCGCGGGCCCTCATCCAGGGCAGGGCCGCCGTAAACATCGATGACATAAAGTTCCTTGCCAGGCCTGTGCTGAGC
Source organism: Microcaldota archaeon (assembly GCA_030043435.1). Classification (GTDB taxonomy): domain Archaea; phylum Micrarchaeota; class Micrarchaeia; order Micrarchaeales; family CABMGC01; genus JAKAVK01. The sequence goes on along the minus strand of JASHXR010000094.1, from coordinate 2,205 downwards.
CACAGGATGGCCGTCAGGTCCACGGGGGGCATCGGCGTCCATGGCATAATAGACGGCATAATCGCCACGCTGAAGTGAGCTTCCGGTACTGCGTCATCCCCACAGCGCACCGTGCATGGCGGCTCCAACGCGCGCTACATGGACCGGTGTGCAAATAGGCAGCAGGAGGACCAATGCGGCAAAGCCGGCCGTCAAGGAAAGATATTTAAAGCAGTATACTTATATGTATCCAAGAAGAAAGATGGTGATATTGATGCAGGCTATTAGAGCTTTGAAGTTGCTATACCTTACAGCAATCATGTCGATGCTGGTCTCCTCAGTCGTATTTGCGGCTACCGGCGCAGGCACTACAATCTCAGAGAGCCTCTGCAGCATAGTCGGCGACATAACTAGCATAATCGGTATTCTTGCGCTCCTGCTCTTCATAGCAGGCGGTACGATGTACGCTGTGGCGCACATGCTTCCGGCTGCAGGCAACATGAGGGGCAACCTTCAGGGATGGTCTATGGGCATGATACTCGGAGGCGTTGTCGGCCTGATACTTGTCGTCATTGCGCCATCGCTGCTCAGCGCTATCGCCGCGACGGCCTCAGGTGGCTCTACTCTTGCTATTACGGGCTGCTCAACGCTTTGATCCGCTGGCGGCTGTAGGCTGGTTGACCACATGTACCACGGGCAGGCCTTCCTCTCTCACATGACCTTACGTGAGGCTAAGAGGCCCAGATGATCAGATGGCGAAGCCGAAGCGCGATATACTATATCTCGAGTTCCTCGTCTCCCTCTTCCTCTTCGTCCTGTACATCTCACTGTATCTCGGCGAACCGCTCCACCACTACCCCCTGGCGCCGCTATACACGCTCCTCATCCTAGCCTACTCTGTGCTCTATATAGTTAAGGGAAGGGGGTCCACAGGGCACGTGTGGCGCGTCACCCTCCACATACTCTTTGCCGTGCTCGTGCTCCTCTTCCTTGCGCTCTTCGCCATGCCTTATACCCTCTTCCACATCGAGCTCCTCACCCTTGTCTCTATGGTCACACCCAACCTGTTCTATTTCATCTTCCTTCTGCCCCTCTACTTCATCTTCGCGCTAGCCGCTTACCTCTACCTTGTCGCAGGAAGGCGTGGTCCCGCTCTGATCGTGTTCGCACTCGGCGTCGCCATCGCCGCTGTCTTCTTCCTCTATATGGTGAGCGCGTACCAGTTCGGGGACGAGATACTCATCGCGTTTGAGGCCGATGGGCAGTTCCTGCACGGAATAGACCCATACACTGCCTCAATCCAGTCCCTGCTCTACTCGAACTTCTCGACAGTGGGCGGCACGCCCACCACCTCGAACAGCCTGATCTCAACGATGGACTACCCTGCGCTCTACTTCCTCTCCCTCCTCCCATTCTACCTGGCAGCGCCTCATACTCTGTACAGTCTCGGGCACTCTGTCCTGTCGACCCAGGCGTTCGTCTTCACCATACTTCTGCTCCTCGCAATCCTATTCGTTACCGAGAGGAAGAAGCGGTTCGAGTTCAGGCTTGCAGCCCTCGTCTTCCTGGTGCTCGCCGTGTCCACCGTCACCTCGATTACTGCACTGATAATGCTCAGTCTCCTTCTGATCGCGTATGCCAAGCTCGACAGCAGGTATGCCTTCATCCCGATAGGCCTTGCGCTCTCGATACAGCAGGAGATATGGCTCCCCGCCGCGCTCCTCCTCCTCTTCTCTCTCAACAACTACGGGCTCAGGAAGGGCGCCAGGGACATCCTCGGCGCGCTCGCCATCTTCCTCATCATCAACGGATATTTCATCTACCTCAACCCCCAAGCCTTCGTCTCAGACGTCCTCCTGCCGATAGGCAACATAATACCATTCAATGCCTCTCCGCTCGGAGGCTTCATCCTCTTCAACTACCACGTCTCCCTCGCTCTCTCCGGAGTGCTGATACTTGCCTCTACTGCGATAGTGGCGCTCCTCTCCCTCTACTGGAACAGGAAGGCGCTGATTCCCATCCTCAGCGTCATCCCCCTCTTCTTCGTCTTCCATGCCCTCAACGGATACTACACCTTCTACGCCGCGTTCCTGGTCTACGCGCTGCTCCTCACTCCGCCTGCGGCCGCAGCGGGGAGAGGATGGCTCACCGCGCTGCTGCGCAGGAACCTCCCCCTCTTCTATTCTGCGATAGCCGCGGTGGTCGTTGCAGCGGCAATACTCACCT
>JASHXR010000093.1 GCA_030043435.1 Microcaldota archaeon | reverse complement strand
GTTCCACAACGATGCCGACGGGGCCGGCGGCGCGTACGGTCTCTACTCCGCCATCCTGGAGCTCGCCTCGAGAAGGAGGGAGCTCGGAGGCCCGCGCAACATGACGTGGATAATGCATCAGGGCGTAACCTACAGCGCATACGACGCCGGCGTAGACGGCGAGACGGCATCGAACTGGGACTCGATGGAGAGGCCTCTGCTCATCATGATCGACTTCGGCACATCGCCCGACAGCAACTACGGCCTGGAGCGCGCCGCAGCCCGCTTCGACGTCATCTGGCTCGACCACCATCCGCCTGTGGATGGCTTCAGGGGCGCCGCGCTCGATACATACGTCAATCCGTGGGCCTTCGGCTCCGGCTCAGACTACACCGCCGGGCTGCTCGCCTGCGTCTTCACGAAGACCTTCTCATCCATAGACACCAGGGAGACAGAGAACGCCTCGCTCTGCGGGGATATGAGCGGGTACCGCCTCCCTGGGCCTTCCGGCGACGACCTCGCACTCCTCATCGACCTGCTCACGAGCGACTCCAGAGCTGCTCTCGGCCCATCCGCATCCTCCATAACGCCGTACGAGATAGGCAGGATAGCCGGAGACGCGCAGAGGAGAGCCGAGCTGCTCGCCTTCGCGAGGATGCGGCTCGGCGAGGCTACAGAGGCTGCTTTCGCGAAGCTGAGGCGCTACAAGGGCGAGGGTGCATCCATCTACGTGGTCGACTTCGAGGGCGTCAGGGACGAGCAGTCGAAGTATCCCCTTCCCGGCAGGTTCTCGTCGAGGCTCCTGCTCGAGATAGCTGCGAGGAAGGGCGAGCCGTGCATACTGGTCGTCCATTCGGGCAGGTACCTCTCGATAAGGGTCTCGAAGGAGCTGGCCCCGAGGGTGGACCTCTCCAAGGTGGTCTCGAGGATAAGGGAGTCGAGGGGCGAACTGGTGGAAGCAGCAGGCGGGCATCTGGCCGCATCTGGCATAAAGCTCGCAGAGGAGTCGGAGAAGGCAGGCGTATTGCGCGAGGTGGTCTCGATGCTGAAGGACCAGCTCTCGTCAGGGCAGTGACCGCTGCGGAGAAATATGGCAGTGCTGAGACTGCGTCATGGCCTGGCTGCGTGCTCCTTGCTGACTATCTCCTCTGTCTTGTCCACTATCATGTAGTCCGGAGCGGTCCTGACCACCAGGCAGTGCATGCAGTTGTATCCTCCCGTGCCGAGCTTCCTGTAGACCTTTATCCTCTCCGGCTCAGACGAGAACCTGCCCGCGACCTCCAGTGCTATCACCTCTGAAGTCAGGTCGTAGCGGAAGTCGGGGTCGGCATCAGTCCGCTCCCCGTCCAGCGGGTCGTAGTTCGAGATCGAGAGCTCCTTGTGCTCGTCCTTCGTCCCCTCCCCGTCGCTGTACTCCTTGTACGTCACGTATACAGTAGCGTTCAGCCTTATGTACGGCTCGCGCTTGTGCTCGCTCAGCACCACGTGCGCCCTCTTGCTGTAGAGGTCCAGCCCCGGGCTCTTCCTTATTATGTATACCTCTCCGGGGAGCCTGTTGAACCTGTGCGAGATCCACTGCGATGTATCCGCGATGCTGAAGCACTCCCTGGCCGCGTCGCCTATCTCCTCCTCAGAGGCGGCGTGGCTTATATGGCCTTTGTCCCAGATGAGGTGGCCCTCGAAGAACTTGCCCAGGAAGCGCTTGAGCTCGCCGAACTTGTGCGGCTCAGCCTTCCGCCTGATCTCCTCCCTCGCGTCGTAGATCCTCTTCTCTACCCTGCCTATCCAGTCGCCCCTCTCATCCTCCTCTGCCGCTTCGCCGTCAGAGCGCTCCCCGCTGCCCATTCCCGTCGCCACGTTCTAAGACTCGCCTCAGCTATTTAAATATTTCCTGGAGGGGCGCGTGCCGTCATGCTATAGCGTACTCCACAACGAGCATCACCAGGGTGAGACAGAGTACTGCAAAGCCGAGGTTAAGGATAGAATAGTTCCTAAGCTTGCTTACTGCCCTCTCCTTCGACTCCGGAAGGATTGTGAAGACCCTGTTCCTCGCGTCAGCAGAGACGAGCTTGAGCGGCTTTCCGTTGTAGCTCTTTCCAGTGTCGGTTATCCCGGACATGACGACGTACGGTATCTTCGCCGGCATGTACTGCACCAGGAGGTAGAAGCCGCCAGGCGCCAGATGCCTCGTCATCGAGGTGCTTTTCAGCGACGGCTCGTTTCCTATCGATGAGTCTATATTTATCGTGCTTGAGAACCTCTGGAGGTCGAGCCTGCCGTCAGGCGTTGTGCTGTCCATAAGGTCCATTATCTCGCCCTTCCTCTTGAGGTCAAGCCACTTCCTGTCATGGATAGGGTAGATGTTCTCGCAGTATCCGACTTCCGCATCGCGATAGTCTCCGTACATGTACCCTGTCCCGTCGTCAAGTATGCACCTGGTCCCGGCTTCGTGGCTCCATTCCACGTAGTCAACCGAGTTCTTCCCTCCGGTCTTGTAATGGAGCTCCAGTCTATAACAGAGGCACGGCTCTCCTGTCACAGGGTTCGTCTCTGGCGTTCCGGCCTCGGGTTCGAAGCGCGCCTGTATCTCGCAGAGCCCGTCTATCGCCCCGTCAATCTTCGACACCGGCGTGTTGTTGAAGACCTGGTACTCGCCCAGTGCTTGGAACCCGAGATATGCGGCGATGCACAGGGTCGTGAGGAGGCCGGCCAAGAGCACGAAGACATTCAGCGTGAACAACGCCGCGAGAAGGCCCACGGCCAGGGCTACGAAGGCATAATAGATCCTGCCGTACATCCTTCTGGTGCGCGCCTTTCGCCCGCCAGGTGCAGGCACGGGAAAGTCCTCCTCGTCCAGGTTCATGGCATATATATTTATCGGCATCGGAACGCCTATGCATCTACAGCCACGCCAACCGGACCCTTCTCACTGTCCGGGACCTGGAGGAAGGTCATCTTCTGGTACTTGAGAGCCTCGGCCAGGAATCTGTACGGCACCTGCTGTATCATTATATTAAAATCTTTTACAGAGTCGTTGTAGAACTCCCTCCTGTCCGCGATCTGGTTCTCTATCTCGGTTATCTGCCTCTGCAGCTCCATGAAGGTCTGGTCCGCCTTCAGGTCTGGGTAGTTCTCCGAGACTGCGAATACTGTCTTCAGCGCAGCCGAGATCTGGTTCGAGGCCTCCATCTTCTCGTTGATATCCCTATCCTCCGCCTGGCTCCACGAGGTCCTGAGCTGCGTTATCCGTGTAAGCACGCCCTTCTCGTACGCCGCATAGCCCCTGACCGTATCCACCAGGCTGCCTATCAGGTCGTGCCTCTTCTCCAGTAGCACGTCTATGTCGGCTGAGGCCGCGGAGATGTTGTTCCTAAGGACTACCATCGAGTTGTATACGACTATGACCGCTATGGCTATCATCAGCGCCACAAAGCCGGCCACGACCTCCAGAATTGATATCATATCGAGCGCCTCACTGCTGCCCCAGGTCGGTCACAGATGCCTATATCGTTATCCCGAAGAAGGTCCTTATGACGTAGCCCAGCATGATGGTTATCGCTGCCGCAGTCAGCGAGATTGTGAGCATCTCTGCTACTCTCCTCTTTATGCTCGTCTTGCTTATCACCGCTATCACTACTGAGGCTATTGTAAGCGCCACTGCCACGAGCACCACTGCCGCGATTATGCCGGCAGGCCCGCTGAGGCCCAGCCCAAAGGGAAGGATAGAGATAAGCGCGCCTATGAAGTAGTACACTCCTGTGTAGAGCGCCTCCCTCCTCGGACGTGGCCTGCCTGACTGCGTCCTACCCTCGCTCGCCTCGGTGATGGCCTCAGCCTTCGAGGAGAGGTATGCGCCTCCGCCCATCGAGAGCGTGCCAGATATCCCCACCACGAGCCCGCCGACCACTACCACTATCGGCGAGGTCGCGATGACAGCGAGGCCTACCACCACGGCGAGGAGTTCCACGAGCCCGTCGTTGAGCCCGTATACTATGGAGCGGAGGTAGTTGGCCTCGCCCTCGTATACGCGCATCTCCTCTGCGAGCTCGTCCTCGTGCACCTGCTCGTCGTCTATTATGCGCTTCACCGCAGCCCTCTCCCTCGCCGAAAACCTTATGCGCTTCAGCGCCTCCACGTACTCGCCGAGCACCCTTGACTCGTCCTTCTCCAGCAGCCTGGTCACGAAGGCTACCCCGAAGGCGGAGCGCAGAGCCAGATAGAAGACCACCTGCACCGAGACCAGGAACGACGGCCTTGGCTCGTCGCGCTGGTGCTCCATCACCGCGCCCCTCCACACTGAGACATGGCGCTCCTCGGTCTCCACAAGCTTCAGGAGCAGCTTCCTGAGGTTGCCGTTCCTCTCCCTCTTCGCGAGCTCCTTGTAGAGGCTGTACTGCAGCGACTCGACCATGAAGAAGTACTTCTCCATCCTCAGCTTCTCCTTCTCTCCGCGCTCCATTCCCATCAGGCCATGCCCGGCGCATGCCGGGTCTACCGATTTATATTCATGAGCTGGCTTTAATAACCGCATGCCGTTCTGGAGAGGGAACCGATACAGCACAGGCGCAGGGAGCCATGCCCAGGTAGAGCAGCTCATAAGGCGGGGCAGGGAGATATACATAGTCTCCCCATACATAGACAACTACTACGCCGCGCTGATAAGGAGGCATGCGGGCAGGAAGAGGTTCTACATCCTCTCCTCTTCGATGAAAGGCAATGCCAGGAGGATACTCGAGTCGAGGGGGTCGTGGGCCAGCGTCGCGGTCTTCGCAGCCTCAGTCGTTGTCATCTTGTGCATCCTCTTCGCGCTCTCCCTCCTCTCGCCCGGCATAGCCGTACTGGCTGTGCTCGCAGTGCTCGCGCGCATAGCCGTGTTCAAGCACTTCAGTGGCAACCGCATAAGGCTGAAGGTGCCGGGGAGGTTCGTGCACGCGAAGATGTACATCTCGGAGAGGATGGCCATAACCGGCTCGGCTAACCTGACGTACAATGGCATGCACTCCAACATAGAGCACATGGAAACTGTCTATGACCCAAGGACGATACTGGAGCTCAAAAAGCAGTTCTGGAAGATCTGGGATGCGTGACTGCACCCAGAGGCTTGAGCGCCGCGTCTGCCTCGTTGTTGACAAAGAGATGGCGCTAGCCTACTCATTATAATGCCTGTGTCACCACTCCGGAGGCGAAGATCCTCGGCGCCAGGCGCCTCATGAGGAGTATTCTGTCCCCGGCCATAAGCGGCATCGGCTTCTCCAGCGTGATCTGGGCCTCGTCGCCAGGGCTCACAGTCGCGTTGGCGTGCGAGAAGGAAGATACCAGCAGGTACTGCGAGCCGCTCCCGATCATCTCGTTCGCCATGGCGCTCAGCTTCAGCGAGGCGCGCACCCCGGTGACGTTGGGCACGCGCGTGGATGCGAAGACGTCGCCCTTCTCTATCTCGTCGTGCTCCATGCCCTTGATCGCGAGCCCCACCCTGGTGCCTGGCTGCGCCTCCTTTATGTCTATGTCCTGGCTCTGCATCGACCTCACGGTTATGCTCTTCCCGGAGTTGTGGTAGAGCGTGTCGTGGACCCTCACCGTGCCTGACGCCACGACTCCCAGCGCCACGGTGCCTATGCCTGTGACAGGGAAGGCCTTATCGACGTCGACGCGCACCATCCCCTCCTTCCTCCCGGCCCTGTACGCCACCACCTTGTCGAGCAGCTCCTCCCTTCCGACTATCTCGTAGTCGGCGAGCAGGCCCCCGGAGAGGAACCTGCCGACGTCGTTGTCGTTCGTGAGGAAGACCTTCTTCCCGACGAGCGACGCTGCGACGAGCGCCTCTCCGAACTCCCTGCCCACATTGGCTGTGCTTATCACGATAAGGTCGGCGACCAGCATCGACTCCGCAATCCCGTAAGGCTTATCCGCTGCGCTGGTTGGATACAGCGCGACTATGACATCGCCGCCCATCCTCCTGTCGTAGAAGGTTATGCCGTTCGCTGAGCCCTTCTTGCCTATGAACGAGGCCAGCTCCGCATCCAGCGGCACTGAGATTACGCGGTTCATGCGATCGCCTACCTGAATGTCACGTCGAGAGCTCCGGAGTAGCTGAAGGACGGCGCCTTTATGTAGAGCCCCACTATGAAGCTGTCCTTCTTGTCCAGGGCGAACGGCACCTTCGGGTCGGTGCTGACCAGCTCGAACGGCTGCGAGACCGCTATCCCTCCGACCTGGTCGCGGTACCTGAGGACCTTGTAGAGCTGCACGCTCCTCTTGAAGATCTGGCCCTTCTGCATAGTGGCTGCCATGCCCGAGTCCTCCAGCTCTATGCTGCTCCCATTCGCCATGAGCGCCATCCTGCTTATGTTTATATTCACGGTCTCCTTCTGCTCGTTGCCGAAGTTTATCGTCAGCGGACCCTCGTACGTCACCTCAGGCGCCTCTATCCTCAGCTTGAACACTACTTTCGACATGTAGTCTACGTCGAGAGGCAGGCCAGGCGCCGAGGAGACGAGCCTGAACGGCTGCGAGACCTCTATCTTCGCGAGCGAGAGGCCCGGGCCCTTCAGGTTGTCGGGCAGCAGGTCGCTCCCTATCTTGTTCTGGAACGGTATGCTCAGCTCGAAGACCCTGCTGTCGACCTTCTTGCCGCCGATGCTATGGGTCTCGCCCATGAACTTCAGGTTTATGCTGGTTATGGTCACTGCAGTTGCCCTGTCCCTCCCTTTAAGTCTATCAAGAATGGAGATACGCTCACCTCGCTGCCACTGTCCTCTTATCGCTGCCTTCTGCTTATGCCCTAACATCTGCATAACTAATATATATTAGATAGGGGAGAGTCTGGTTGGTGGTAACTATGCCGAATGTAGGAGACGCTGCGCCTGATTTCAGGCTCGAGGGCACTGACGGGAAGGTACACACGCTGGGAGAGTTCAGCGGG
>JASHXR010000092.1 GCA_030043435.1 Microcaldota archaeon | reverse complement strand
AGCCGGTGGATCTAGAGCAGCTGTCACATGGCGTCAAGGACGTTTACAAGCAAAAGATAGAAGACCGCGGACTTGCGGACATCAAGATCTTCATGGAGAACGGAAGAATGATGACAGGGCCGTTCGGCTACCTTATAACAAAAGCGATACACGAGAAGCACATATACAAGGAGTACATAGGGGTCGATGCGTCCATGGCTGACCTGATGCGCCCCGGCATGTACGGCGCCTATCACCACATAACCGTCCTGGGCAAGGAGAACGCCAAGCGCGGCTGCAAGTACGACATAGTCGGCCCGCTCTGCGAGAACAACGACAAGTTCGCCATAGACCGCGCGCTTCCGAAGATAGAGACCGGGGACCTGCTCGCCATACACAACACAGGCGCGCACGGGCGCGCGATGGGCTTCAACTACAACGGCGTGCTGAGGTGCGGGGAGCTCCTGAAGAAAGCGGACGGATCGATAGTGATGATACGCCGCACGGAGACGCCCTCAGACTACTTCGCGACACTCGACTTTCCCGGTTCCGACTTCGCCGAGCTCGCCGTCCATGGCTCCGGTACGAGAGCGCGCGGCAAGGATGCGAATGGCAAGCCGAAGGACAGGTGACATTACCTTTGGCTCCCGACCAGGTCTCTGAAGACCCCGACCATGTCTGCCATCGCCATCATGTCATCAGATAGAGCGGAATCATGCAGGTCCGCAGGCGCCACACCGCCATTCCTTCTCCTGCCCTCAGGCGTGCTTAGCTCGCCATAAGCGCCTGTTATCCCCTTCAGCCTCTCCTCTGCCTTGGCATCGCCGCCTGTCTTGTCAGGATGCAACTCCCTGGCAAGGCCCCTGTACACCGCCTGTATCTCCTCATGAGTAGAAGCGCGGCTGACCCCCAGCACCGCATACGGGTCTTTCCTGACGGTACCTGCCATCTTATCCACAAATATGGTTATGGCTCTTCTGATATTTAAACGTTGTTTTTTCGACAATTTTATCGGGCTCCTTGCAGGTTTTGCAACCATACGCCAGGTGCTATCCGTACGCATTGCCGATGCACTGCGCCACGCGGCTACGGTCACTTCATGCCCCTTGTCTTTATCTTCGACGCCCTCAGGAAGAGGTAGACGGTGAAGACCGTAAGCCCGCCTGCGACCGCGAACGTGAACCAATAGCCGACGAAGAAGGAGGTGTAGCCGGAGAGGAGCGACCCGATAAGCGTCCCAAGTCCCATGACACCGCTGTATATACCGAGCTTGTGGCTCTTGTTGCTGTTCCCCACAGCGCTGAAGACCAGCGTGTTAGTCGTAGTATAGAAGAGCGCATATGCGATCCCGCTAGTGAACATGTAGATTAGCGTATTGGCCCCGATAAAGGCCACGCCTCCGGCGAATATCAGGAACACCAAGGCTATCAGGATATATCCGAAGCCTCTTGTAAGCAGTGCGTCTATAAGGGTCCGCATCCTCGTGATCTTCGCCATGAAGACCTCAAGCGAGAGGAACGCAGCTGTTGCTGCGGCATAGGCTATCGCGAAGATCGTGAAGATCTCGAAGTTGGAGAGTCCGCCTCCCTTCAGACCTGCAGTATATGAGGCATTGAACAGTCCCGTCGCCAGGTATAGGACGAATATGGCGACTAGGAGCGTCTGGAAGTACCCTCTTTTTACCAGTTCCCTGCCTGCCACGCTAAGCCTCTTGCCCAGGCTCCCGCCGCCAGGATGGAAATAGATGTGATGAGATAGGAACCTGGACCTGAAAGCATGGAAAGTGGAGAGAAGGTTGTGTCTTGCCTTCAGCCTCTTGGATTCCGCTATCGAGACGGTCAGAAGCCCCGCAACTATTGTAAACGGCACAAGGGCGAGTATCAGCAGCCTGAGGCTCACAAAGTATGTAAGCATGGCTGCAAAGATTAGGCTAACTACGCATCCTATGGATGAGAACATCTGCAGCCTTGAGAAGCCCGAGGCCCACTTGCTCTTCGGCTCTGTTTCCATCACGAGAAGGTTCAATGGGGTGGCATTCGCCATTATGGCGAAGGAGAGGAGGCCGTAGACCAGTATCACTTCAAGTACAGTAGTCGAGAAGTACAGCCCTAACAGGGAGAGTGCAAGTCCTACAAATGAGAGGTTTATGAAGAGCCTCCTTCTATGATATCTCTCTACCAGTTCGCCCCAGAAGACAGACGCAGGTATTACAACAAGATATGCGAAGGTGATTGCATATGCCACGTCTATTACCGACCCGTGCAACTTTAGGATATACAGGGCCACTATCGCAGAGATCGGATTGTAGGCTATCTGGTACGGCACCATCAGCCGCATCCATCCAAGGTGGCTGTGCGCAGTTGGTCTCTTGGTATCGCCTTCGGCCATCTGCAACAACTCCAGGGTCAATACCCCATATGACAATGGGATTATTATAACATTCGATTAAGGCGCAGATTAGGAGGGGAAGCCAGGCAGTGCCCACATTGCTGTCTCTGGTCTATTGGCTTCCAGCTATTGGCGGAGGTACATTCGGCTGAGAGGCTTGGCGCGGCAGAATCCTGCTGTAGACCATCTTAGTGAGTTCCTCCTCCTTCCCCTCAAAGCCGGTGAACAGGTCCTGACAGTTTCCTTCTGGAAGGCTCTTGGCCCATCCCGTTATGCCGCTTACCTTGTCGATTCTGGTCTTTATTGCAGGATGGGTCGAGAAGACCATGGTCTGTTCGTTATTCCTCTTTATCGATGTCGCTATCCTCTGCTTTGTGGCCTCGTCAAAATTGACGGTAGACTTCCTTGTCGTCTCGTATATGTTCTTCAGCGCCTTCTTCTGCGACATGTAGTACCTTACGACATGCTCCACTTTCATGTTAAAGTCGTTTGCTGCGTCTGCATACCTTTTAAGCGCCCCGGAGAAGGCCTCCCCTCCGACGCATCTTGCTGCAACATAGTCCGCAAGGAACTCTCTTTCCCTGGAGTACAGCAGTATAATCGCTGCATATATGACATCGAAGATGGCAAGTATGATTGCCAGAATAAGCCCGAATATGGTGATTCTGGCAACTATGTTTATTATGTTTCTGAGTGCAAGATGGACGCGTATCAGCGAGGTTCCTATGATGTTATCAAGGCCTTTCAGATGGCCGAATTCGTGGAAGAGGATAGAGTAAAGGTCTTTTGCAGACATAGAGTTTAGCGCCGCCACTCCCAGCATCAGCTTATGCTCGAAGATCCCGCCCACGCCTATGTTCGAATCAGTTGTAAGTATTATCTTACCGGGTGGGCGGACACCCACCTTCCCGGCAACGTCGTCTACCACTGCGAAGACCTTCGGGTCAGACCTCCTATCAAGTATCACGCCCTTCTCCCTTGGTACTGACTGATAAGCGAAACCTATCAGAAACATCCCGAAAAGGAGGTAAAACAGCACGTCCCAGATCAGATAGGAGACCCAGAACAATATGATGAGCATGACTATGGCGAGCAGCAGTGACGCTGCCGAGAACAGGACCATCTCCGCATGCGATTCGACTTTCCTGGATTCCTCCATAAGACACA
>JASHXR010000091.1 GCA_030043435.1 Microcaldota archaeon | reverse complement strand
ACGCTCCCCTTCTCGAAGAGGAGCGCTGTCGGTATGCTCATTATGTTGTACTCGCCCGCTATCTCCGGATTGTCGTCTACATTCAGCTTTGCGAACCTGGCCTTCTTCGAGAAGTCCTTCTCTAGGCCCTCGAAGACCGGGGAGAACTGCCTGCACGGCCCGCACCAGCTGGCCCACGCATCCACGACTACAGGAAGAGATGACTTCTTCACCTCGGCGTCAAAATTATCCTTCGTTATCTCTATCATAGGAGTCACATGATACTCTTCGCGGTTAAGGTTAAAAAGGCTGCCGTGCGGAACTGCAACCTGCGTATCATGCCATGCCGTCAGGTACAGATTTATCGCCTTCCGGGCGCTCCCCGACAGAGGCGAGCACGTGCCGACAACACCTTCTCCTTCAGTCGTCAGTCGCCGCTCGCCTGGCCATAGGCGCCCCTCCGCCGTCGCCCTTGGAGGCTCCCGGCTCGCGTAGCGCAGTCCCGTTCCTTCCCACCCCATCCCTCAGCACAATCTCCAGTATCGCCTTTCGCGCAGCCACTGCATACGTCGTCCACTGCTCGAAGCAGACGAGCCTCGGATCCCCGTCTATCTCCGTAGAGATCTCCCCGTTCCTCGGCCCTGGATGCATGACCTTTACCTCGGTCCCCGCACGGTCGAGGAACGCCCTGTCTATCTTCAGGCTCTCTATGTAGGCCCCGCGCCCCAGATGCGTCAGCTGTCCGCTCTCAACGCCGGGACGCTCCTGCTGTATCCTGGTCTGGTATATGACATCGGCGCCTATAGCGGCGTCGAGCTCGCTCGCATGCGAGACCCTCAGTCCCATGCCCACCACCTCTTCTACAGCGGCAGGAGGCATCCGGAACTGCTCCGGTGCTATGAGCACCACGTGGTTCCCCTCATACATGCTCAGTGCATAGAGGAGGGAGTGCACCGTCCTTCCGTTCTTCAGGTCCCCGACCATCGCTATCCTCAGGCCGTCTACCCTGCCCACCTCCCTCTTCATGGTGAAGAGGTCAAGCGCCGCCTGCGTAGGGTGCTCGCCTGGCCCGTCGCCTGCGTTTATCACAGGCACCTTGGAGACCGCTGCCGCGCGCTCCCCAGCGCCTACCTCCGGATGCCGCAGCACTATCACGTCGGAGAGCCCAGAGTAGAACCGAACCGCGTCCTCTAGGCTCTCCCCCTTCATCGCCGAGGTGGTCTTCGCGTCGCTGAACCCCACCACCGTGCCCCCGAGCTCTACCATCGCCACCTCGAATGTGGTCGTCGTCCTCGTGCTCGGCTCGTAGAAGAGCTTCGCGAGCCTCTTATTCCTGAGCGGCCTCGCGAACGCGCCGTTCCCCATGTCCATGAGCCCGCGCTCGGCCTTGCCTAATATCGAGTCAAGCGTGCCCCTGTCCACGTCCCTCATAGAGAGGAGGTGGGTGATGGAGTTGGGTGAGGCGGAGAGACGTCCGTCCTGAGCTGCCTGAGGCCTCACACCCACTGTCATAGATACCATAGTCTGTCTTAAGGGACTCATATAAAAAGCTTTCATGCGTCTACCGCGGTGCACAAGCCGCGCAACGGCCTTTTTATACATGAATTGCTGATATCCTATTTTCCCTTCGGCTATGGATTCCGCAGTCCCAGACTGCTCAGAAGACCCCGAACCTCCTCTTTCCCTCTTGTCCCGACTCCCTGAACCTCTCTATCAGCTCCCTCTGCTGCTGCGAGAGCGACCTCGGTATCTCTATGTTCACTGTCACTATCTCGTCGCCGCTTCCCCCTCCCCGCAGCTTCGTTATGCCCGCCCCCCTGATTACTATCGTCTTGCCCTGCTGTGTGCCCTCGCCTATGGTGATCTCCCTCTGCCCGTCGAGCGTGGGAACCGACACGCTGCCGCCGAGTATGGCGGTGTAGAACGGCACCTTCACCTCTGCGTGTATATCGTAGCCTTCGCGCGTGAACGTGCTGTGCCTTAGCTCATGCACCTCAACGTAGAGGTCGCCGCTGCCTCCTGGCCCGAAGTCGCCCATGCCGCCGAGCCTGAGCCGCATCCCCTCGTTAACTCCAGCAGGTATCGTGACAGTGACCTTCTCTGTTGCCACCACCCCTCCCTTGCCGTTGCACGCCCTGCACCTCTTCTCATACGACCGTCCCTTCCCGCCGCACCTCCCGCACGTCGTCACCGTCTGCATCCTGCCTAATATGGTAGTGGTCACCGTGACGACCTGGCCCCGCCCGCTGCACTCCGGGCACTTCACGACCTTCGACCCAGGTTCAGCGCCGCTTCCTTCGCAGCGGTCGCACCTCCTCACGTGCTTCACAGAGATTTCCTGCTGCGCTCCCTTTGCTATCTGCTCCAGCGTCAGGTCTATTCTGTAGAGTATGCTCTGCCCTGCGTTGCTGCTGCGCATCCCCTGGCCGAAGAGGGACCCGAACATCTCCTCGCCCCCCATCCCGCCGATGTTTATTCCCATGTCCCTGAAGATCTGCTCGAAGTTGAAGCCCCTGAAGATGTCCTCCTCGGAGTAGTGCTGGCTGAAGCCTGCAGGCCCGTACGCGTCGTACTGCTTCCGCTTCTCGGGGTCGGAGAGCACCGCATAAGCGGCGTTGACCTCCCGGAACTTCTCGCCAGCCTCCTTGCTCGGGTTCCTGTCAGGATGCAGCTGGAGCGCGAGGTTCCTGTACGCCCTCTTTATCTCGTCTGCGCTCGCGTCCTTGGAGACGCCAAGGATCGAGTAGTAATCCTCGGCCATGGTCATCTACTTCTCTACCTTGAAGTCCGCGTTGACGGTCTTGCCGTCGCCCCCTCCCTGCGTCGGGTCAGGACCATCCCCTCCAGTGCCTGGCTCTCCTCCGCCAGAGCCGTCTGCGCCCCCTCCCTCAGCGGCCCCTGCCTGGCCCTGCCCGTACATGCTCGAGCCTATCTCCTGCAGCGCGTCCCTGAGCTCGTCCATCCTCGCCTTCATCGCGTCGTAGTCTTCCTTCTCTACGGCCTCCTGCAGCGCTGCCCTCGCCTTCTCTACCTTCTCAGCGGTCTCCTTTGAGATCTTGTCCTTGAACTGCTTCACGGTGTGCTCCGCGGAGTAGATCATAGATTCGGCATCGTTCCTCACCTGCACTCTCTCGAGCTCCTTCTTGTCTGCCTCGGCGAACTCCTCGGCCTCCTTGATCTTCTTCTCTATGTCGTCCCTCTTCATCTTGTTCGGCGCAGTGACCTGCATGGACTGCTCCTTGCCTGTCGCCTTGTCCTTGGCGCCCACATGCAGTATGCCGTTAGCGTCGATGTCGAAGGTGACCTCTATCTGCGGCACCCCGCGCGGCGCTGGCGGTATCCCTCTCAGCTGGAAGCTTCCCAGCGGGACATTGTCCTTTGCAAGCGACCTCTCTCCCTGCAGTATGCTTATGTCTACAGCCGGCTGGTTGTCCTGCGCAGTGCTGAAGACCTGGGTCTTCTTCGCCGGTATGGTCGTGTTCTTGTCTATTATCTTGGTCATCACGCCTCCCAGAGTCTCGAGTCCGAGCGAGAGCGGGGTGACGTCGAGGAGGACGATGTCCTTCACCTCGCCTGTCAGCACGCCTGCCTGTATGGCGGCCCCGAACGCCACGGCCTCCATAGGGTCGACTCCCCTCTCTATCTTCTTGCCGAGGAACTGCTCTACGTACCTCTGCACTATGGGCATGCGCGTCGGCCCTCCCACGAGGATCACCTTGTCTATGTCCTTGGGCTCGAGCTTCGCGTCCTTGAGCGCCTGTATCACCGGCTTCGTCGTCCTCTCCACTATCGGTTGCACTATGTCCTCCAGCTTCGCCCTTGTGAACGAGTAGGTGAAGTGGACTGGGGTGTTGCCTGGTCCCATCGTCAGGAACGGCAGGTTTATCTCGCTTGTAAGCGTGGTCGAGAGCTCTATCTTCGCCTTCTCCCCGGCCTCCCTGAGCCTCTGCAGCGCCTGGCTGTCCTTCGAGATGTCTATTCCCGTCTGCTTCTTTATCTCGTCAAGCAGGAAGGCCACCACCGCGTTGTCCATGTCCGTGCCCCCGAGCTGCGTGTCCCCGTTCGTGGACTTCACCTCGAATACGCCGTTGCCGAACTCCATGATAGTGACGTCGAGAGTCCCGCCCCCGAAGTCGTAGACGATTATCTTCATCTCCTTACTCTGCTTGTCGAGCCCGTACGCCAGCGACGCCGCCGTTGGCTCGTTCACCAGCCTAACGACTTCGAGGCCTGCTATCTCCCCTGCGTCCTTGGTAGCCTGCCTCTGGTTGTCGTTGAAATAGGCCGGCACAGTTATCACCGCCTTCTTCACCTCCTCGCCCAGGAAGGCCTCAGCGTCCTTCTTTATCTTCTGCAGCAGCATCGCGGAGAGCTCCTGCGGCTTGTACTCCTTGCCGAAGAGCTTGTACTTGTAGTCTGTGCCCATCTTCCTCTTGAACGCGTTCACAGTCCCGTCCGGGTTTGCCACTGCCTGGCGCTTCGCAGGCTCCCCTACTATGCGCTGCCCGTCCTTCGTGAAGGCGACGTAGCTGGGGAACGACTTCCCGTAAAGCGACGTCCCCTCGGCGCTCGGTATGAGTACCGGACGCCCGCCTTCAAGTACCGCTGCCGCAGAGTTGCTCGTGCCAAGGTCTATGCCTATTATCTTAGTCATGTTCTCACCTATCCTCTCTCGTCTTGTTTCTCCTCTCCCGCCTCGGGCTTGCCATTCGAGACAATGACCGATGCAGGTCTGAGCATGATGCCATTCAACGTGTAACCCTTCCTGACCACTTCCAATATCGTCCCTTCCTTCTTGTCGCTCGCCCTTGTGAGCATTATCTCGTGCTTGTACGGGTCAAAGGTCCCGGTCGTCTCTATCTCCCTGAGGCCCAGCCCTTTCAGCGTATTCGTGAAGTTGGAGTAGACGAGCAGCATGCCTCTCTCTCCGTCTCCCTTGCCCATCGCAGCTATGGCGAGGTCGAACTCGTCCATGTTGGGCAGTATCTTCGCCACGGCCTCGGCCCTCCCCATGCCCTTTGACGCGTCTATCTCCTTCGCTACCCTCTTCTTGTAGTTGTCGAACTCCGCAGCGAGCCTCAGGAGCCTCTCCCTGACCGACTCGACCGTCTCCTCTGGCTGCGCCTCATTCCGCGCCCCTTCCGTGGGCTCGGCTGCGCCCCTCTCCGGCACTTCCGCCCGGGGCTCCTCCTTACCGCCTCCTTCTCCTTCCTCTCCTGCCATGCATATCTTCCTCAAGCATCTCGTCAAGCTTCTCTGCCATAGACATCATGCGCTGGAACTCCCGCGTCATGTCCGCCTGCATCTCCTCCAGCGTGGACTCCATGTCATCGGAGCGGAGGTAGTACCTCCTCCCCTTCCTGACCACGAGGCCGGAGTAGATGAACCTGTTCAGATGGTATATCACCGTGGTGCGCGGCGTGTCGAGCTTCCTCTTCAGCTCCTTCGACGTGACTCCGCTCCCTTTTATGCTGTTGTTTATTATCTCCTTGAGCATGACGGGCTCCAGCGTGTCCTTCTCCCTGGTGAGGTCGAACGAGTTCAGGAACCACGAGACGAGGGTGTCGACATCCTCGCGGGGCGGCCTTGACACCTGCCGTATCACCATCCTCTCCTCAGTCACCATGCAACCGCTGATACTGTAAGCATTCAGATATATAAACATTTGTATTCTTTCAAGAAATCATTGTATATTTCAACAGATGCTTGTCTTATGGTAACCCTGCCTTGGCCTGTCTGCGCCATGTGACGCACATGACCTACGGCTGCCGCGCCCCACGCGTCTTACCTTCCGACTACCCGCGCCGCTTTTACCACAAGGCCCAAGGCGCGCAAAACGCCTATAAAATACCAGACGCCATAATCTGCAATCGGTGCAATGCCCGATAGCATACTCGACCGTCTCTCTCCGCTCAATGCCTTCCGGGCGAAGGAGTTCCCTCCAGGCTGCGCCTGGCTCAACGTGAAGGACCCCATAACGCTCGCGCAGCTCAGAGGCAACATCGTCATACTCGACTTCTGGACGTACTGCTGCGCAAACTGCATGCACATGCTGCGTGAGCTCGAGTCCATCGAGGAGAGGTACCGCGACTCTCCTGTGGTGGTGATAGGGGTGCACTCCGCCAAGTTCGCGCACGAGAAGGATGAGAGGAACATAGCCGCGGCCATAGAGCGGTACGGCATAACGCACCCCGTCGTAGTCGACAGCGATATGCGCGTCTGGCGCGCATACGGCGCGCAGGGATGGCCCACCATAGTAATAGTTGATCCAAAGGGGTGGGTCGCTTACAGAGGGGGCGGCGAGGGGCAGACGAAGGCGATCGAGGCAAGCGTAGACAAGCTCCTCAGAAACCATGCAAAGGACGGCTCGTTGAAGCCGAAGGCCACGATCAGGACTGTCACCGCGCAGAAGCGCGAGTCCACGCTCTCATACCCGGGCAAACTCGCCTTCTCGCGCGACGGGAAGCGCATAGCGGTAAGCGATTCAGGGAATGACCGCATACTCATAGTCGACGCTAAAGGCGGCGCCATAGAGAAGAAGATAGGCGGAACGCGCGGGTTCAGTGATGGCACCTTCGCCAGCGCCAGGTTCCACAGCCCGCAGGGCGTCTCATGGCCCGACGCAAACAGCATCTACGTGGCGGACACCGAGAACCACGCCATAAGGAGGATAAGCCTCGAAGATGAGACTGTCGAGACCATCGCAGGCACCGGGTCGCGGTCCCACTGGCTCGCGCTGGGCGGCGACGCCCTCAAGATGGCGCTAAGCTCGCCATGGGACATCGCATGCAGTTCCGGCATAATCTATATAGCCATGGCCGGAACGCACCAGATCTGGGCATACGGCGCAGGGAAGGGCGAGATACGCCCGTTCGTAGGCAGCGGATTCGAGGGCATCGAGGACGGGAAAGGGATGGGCTGCCTGCTTGCGCAGCCGAGCGGGCTCTCAGTCTCCGGGTCCACCCTCTACTTCGCCGACAGCGAGTCTTCTGCGGTGAGGGGTACAGACCTGGAGACGCGGCGGGTGGAGACGCTGGTAGGCTCTGGCCTCTTCAAATTCGGCTACAGGGACGGCACCTTCAAGGAGGCGCAGTTCCAGCATCCCCTCGGGATCTGCGCAGACCGGGAGAGGATATACGTAGCAGATACGTACAACAACGCGATAAGGCTCGTCGACACGGCGAAGCGCACCGTCGCCACGGTCATAGGCGACAGCAGCCGGGGCGCCATGTGCAGGTACGGCGACTCCGGGTGCGATACGCTCGGCCTTTACGAGCCTAGCGACGTCAAGATAAACCGCGGAAAGCTCTACATAGCAGACACGAACAACCACCTGATAAGGGTCTTCGACCTGAAGACCAGGCTGCTCTCAACTCTCAGGATAGGCTCCGGAGCCGACATCGGATGAACCCATGACTACAGGAATACCTAACGCAATCGACGGCAAGCTCGTCACCTTCCTTGCTACAGATGGCCTCGTGCTCCATGGCTTCCTGGTCGAGGGGAGGGTGAAGAAGGGCTGCATAGTCTACGTGCACGGCATGTCGTCCAACTTCTACAAGAGCACCCTCTCAAAACGGCTCGCCGCGATGGCGCCACGGTACGGCTACTCCACGTTCATGATAAACACAAGGGGCCATGACATCCTGAGCAACGGTAACGTGCTCTCGGGAAGGAGGCACAGGCGCGTGCTTAACGGCACTGCGGTAGAGAGCTTCGAGGAGAGCTCCAATGACATCGAAGGAGCGCTTCGCTTCCTTAAGTCCATAGGCTACCGGCGATTCGTGCTTGCAGGCCACAGCACCGGCTGCCAGAAGATACTGTATTACCAGTATAAGAGGAAGGCGTCGAAGGTATGCGCGCTGGTGCTGCTCGCTCCTGACGACGATTACAACCTCAACAGGAAGGAACTCGGGAGAAGGTGGAACGGCCTTGTCGGAAGGGCGCGAACACTCGTAAGGGCCAGGAAGGGGAAGACGTACGACGAGAGCCTGCCGTTCGCCCCTGCAAGGTTCCTCTCCATAGCAGATCCGGGAAGAGTGGAGGCAAGGCTCTTCAACTACGACGGCGCGCTTCGCGAGTTCGCAAGCGTGACAGCTCCTATATACGTTGCCTTCGGGACGAAGGACGAGGGCGCTGTCAAGCCTGCCAGCGAGTACATCAGGATACTCAGGGAGAGGACAGGTTCTAGGAAGTTCGGCTCCCTGCTCATCAGCGGCGCGCGCCACTCATTCAGGGGCCACGAAGACGAACTCTCGCGCGAGACCATGAAATGGCTCAGCGAGGCGTGAGGCTTCAGATAAGCTTGCCCTTGTGGTCTCCGAGAAGCCAGACTGCAGTGCCGACGAGTATCGCAGCGACGCCTCCCCATATGTACGCCATGATGCCGCCGTTGTAGTCGCCGTAGAGCCAGACCACTACCCCTATGAGTATCAGGACCACACCGGTGACGATGAGCCTTGATGAAGGCGCCTTCTTCTTCATCGCAGTTGCGATGCCTGCAATCAATATTATTATAATCGCGACAGCATACGGCCACACCCCGCCGCCATAGCCAGATGTGCTGGGCACAGACGTGTAGTTATATCCAGAGCTTCCGCTTGCCGTAGAGGTCGGCGCCTGCGACGTCGTACGAGAAGTAGTGGCTGTGCTGTTCCCCGTGCTTGTCGTGCTGGCGACCGTAGTGGATGCTGATGTGGCTCCCGGAGCGAGCACAGTTATCTGGAGCGTGGTGGCGTTTGCCGTCGGATCGTCACCAGTCGCGCTGAGGGTTGCATTATACTGCCCAGCCGCTGCAGACGAAGACGCTGACAGGGTGAGCACTCCAGAGAAGGTCGGATCGCCGCTTGTGGCGCTCGCACTCAGAGTAAGCCCGTCAGAACCCAGCTGCGCCGCGTTGTCTATCACTAAGTCGGTACCCCACGTATTTCCAGACGCGAGCTTCACAGTGTAAGCTACCTGGATGGAAGCACCCTGCTGGAGTGAGACGGCACTGTTGTTGAGCACTATTGTCGAGGTGCCATAGCCTGTCGCCGCCGAAGCGTCAGTCGCAAGGCACGCTACCATTGCCACAGCAAGCGCCAAGCCTACTGTCCAAAGTCTTGCCATACACACAGACAATGGTAAAGAAGCTTTAAATAGGTTGGTGGTCTGTCCGGTCCAAGAGGCCGGAACGCGATGCTGGCTTGGATGCATTGACGCGAGCCGTCAGGTCAAGAGCGCGCCATGCGATCTGGCATAACGTGCCTGGCCTAACATATACGGCCAAGAGCCAAAGTCATACCGCAGTCGCTTTGACCGCAGCTACCTCTGCGTAGTATACCGTACCTCCAGCGTTCAACTGGTACCTTGCCCAGATCGTGCCAGATACCGACGTGCCTATGCCTACAGGTCCGGAGACCCTGAGCGACACCTGGTCTACGCCGCCAGAGGCGAGGCCTCCAGTCACCGCTGTGCTGCTGTTCCACGATATGTCAGGCACTCCGTTCGTATAAGCAGTGCCTTCCGGTACGAAGAGGAACGAGGCCGCTGCCCAGCCGCTCCCTGTAGACTGCCCTATGCTTGCGGAGAGGTTGCCTGTCGCCGCCGTGTACACGGTCCCGCTGCACTTATAGCCCGGGGACACTATGCACGCGCCCGTAGATCCTGACGACAGCGTCTCCGGCCTCAGGAGGAGATAAAGCCCGAATACGACTACTGCTGCCACTATGAGCGCAGCGACGATGAGTGCCGCAGTCCTTCCAAATGCCATGATATGCATGCTTGATACGGTGTAATATATCTTACTGTACCTTTCGGTTCAGGTGCCTGCAACCAGCTTCTCCAGCCCTCACATCCTGCCTGCGGAGATGTCACCTCCTCTCTAACTGCTAGCGCCGTCGTACAAAGCAATATTTTATATACTCTGCCGAGAAAGAGTATCATGGAGAAAGAGCTTGCCGAGCTCCACGTCCACCTTGGGAGTTCGGTAGATCCTGCGGTCATGTGGGAGATAGCCCACGCGCAGGGCATAAGGCTCCCCACTAAAGACTACTGGCGCTTTGTCGACATGATAACTGCGGACCCGAAGCGGGTCAAGTCCTTCGAGGAGTACCTGAAGCTCTTCGAGTGGACCGATCTCATACAGTCGAGCCCCAACGCAGTCGAGAGGTCTGTCTACCAGACAATAGCGGGCGCATACAGGAAGAACAACATCACGCTTCTTGAGCTCAGGTTCAACCCCATGAAGAGGAACAGGGGAGGGGAGCAGGACCTTGACCATATAATGATGGCTGCGGTGCGGGGCATGGACCGCGCCGCGCTCGAGTATCCTGTCAGGTCTGGGGTGATAGTCTGCCTTGACCGCACCTTCACCTACAGGCAGAACGAGATACTCGTTGAGAAGGCGATGAAGTACCAGAACAGAGGGGTCGTCGGCATCGACATCGCAGGATCAGCCAAGGAGGGCTTCAAGTACTCCGACTACGCAGGCCTATACAAGAAGGCCGGGTCTGCAGGGCTGGGGCTGACGGTCCACGCCGGCGAGGACGAGGACTACACCTCGATGAGGAAGGTGATAGAGAGCCTGCAGCCAGACAGGATAGGCCACGGCATACGCGCAGCAGACGACGCCGAGACTATGGACGCGGTGCGCGACGCAGGCATCACGCTCGAGGTCTGCCCCTCCTCCAACCTTCACACCCGCGTCGTGCGCGACGCAGGGCATCTGGCGCAGATTTTCGCTGCGCTCGACTCCCA
>JASHXR010000090.1 GCA_030043435.1 Microcaldota archaeon | reverse complement strand
CGTAGCCCTCCACCTCGGTAGAGAGGAGGAGCGAGCCAGGCAGTGCCCCGTCGAGCCCGCTGGCGCTTATCTTGACCCCCGACGCCGCAGAGACTGCGTCGAGGTAGTAGAACTTCGACGATGACTCGCGCATCTCCTGCAGCTCCTTGGGCTTCAGGAGCGCCCTTATCTTCGTAGTGGCAAGGCCCTCCTGCGTGGCGAAGGCGATGATGTCGTTGACCCTCAGCGTCCCGTTGTAGAGGATTATGTCTACTGTTGTGCCCAGCCCGCGGTCCTCCTTCCTTTCGAGTATGTTCCCTCTGCCCGGCCCGCTCACCTCCATCTGCAGCCGGGCCTCGAGGAAGCGCTGCGCAAGCCCGGTCGCGTACATCAGGAGCTCGGCTATGCCCTCCCCGGTCTTGGCGCTCACTGGCACTATCGCCACCTCCTTCTTGAAGTCCTTGACGCGGTCGAACCGCTCGCTGTTGAAGCCGAGCTCGCCGAGCTTGCCCACGAGCCCGTATATCCTCGCGTCGAGGGCCTCTGCGACGCCCCTGGTCTGCTTCTCTAGCGACTCGGCGAAGGAGTTGGTACCCTGGGGCCTCCACCCGGTCAGCGCGTCTATCTTGTTGGCAGCGAGTATGAACGGCGTCTTGTACCCCTTGAGTATCTCGAGCGCCTCGTTCGTCTGGGGCTCGAAGCCCTTCGTCACGTCCACGACCAGGATGGCGAGGTCTGCCACAGACCCTCCCCTCTTCCTCAGGTTGGTGAAGGCCTCGTGGCCCGGCGTGTCTATGAAGAGAAGGCCTGGTATGGTTATGCCTACGCTGAACTTCTGGAGCAGCGCGCCTACGGTCTTCTTTATCACGCCCAGGGGTACCTCGCTCGCGCCTATGTGCTGCGTTATCCCTCCTGCCTCGCGCGCGGCTATGGTCGTGCTCCTTATGGAGTCCAGCAGCGCGGTCTTGCCCGCGTCCACGTGGCCCATCACGCATATTATCGGCTGCCTGATCATTTCGCTCACAGGACTTGTCCTTGTTATCCTCTCATACAAAATATATAAATAGAGGAGAGACCAAGCTAGGTGTGTATTTTATAAATTGTTTAGTGCCATTATATAACCAAGAAAACCGATGAGTGAGCTTATGAGCCAGGAACTTATCTTTCTGAAACCCGATGGTATAAAGCGCGGCCTTGTAGGCACGGTGATTGCAAGATTCGAGAAGGCAGGATTCAAGATAGTGAAGATGCACAAGGGAAGGATATCAAAGCAGCTCTCCGAGCTGCTGTACCAGGACTCGAAGACGCAGCTTGAAGGCATGGGCGGAAAGACGCTCAAGGCCATGACAGAGAAGGGCGAGAAGGCGAAGATAATGGAGCTCTTCAAGACCGAGGTCCCATTCGAGATAGGCAAGCAGCTGAACCAGTGGAACAGGGTCTACGCGACCTCTTCCGATGTGATCGCAGTTATACTCGAGAAGGACGGGGATGCGGTCACGGAATCGCGTACGATAGTTGGCAAGACCGACCCTGCGATCTCGCCCAAGGGCACCATCAGGGGGGATTTTGCAGCGGATTCGATCTACAAGGCGAATACAGAAAGGAGGGCATGTGAGAACATAGTCCATGCCTCCGACGTCGACACCGCGGAGATGGACATAAAGAACTTCGAGAGCCACTTCTTCAAGTGAAACTACTCGTCAAAATTAGGCAGATACCCCTGTGCAGCGCTATCTACCTAAATTTAGGTAGATACCTCTAAATATCATTATCTACCTAAATACATATATGTCGTTGGTAATAAAGAACGTCGGCGGTAAGGCCTATTACTACTCTTTCCTTAGCACGATGCTGGTTCAAAAAGCGTATGCCAATACAGTCTCCATTGACACGGCAGAGACTGACATAAAGAACCCTGAGGGTCACCCTAAATAACCACCAGAGTTATTATCAGTGCGGCAGTCAGGTATCAACGTTTGTGCAGTCCGTATATAATGTAATATGTATGTAATCTATATACAGATGAGTCTTATGAAGACCATTATGATAAGCGATGAGGCATACGACAAACTCGCCTCAATCAAGGGCAAAAGGAGCTTCACAGAGCTGCTCTCAGAGATGGCAGACAAGATGAGGGGCACGAAGTGGGGAGACATAGAGCGGTTTTTTGGCGTAATGGATGCCAAGGAGGCCGCTCAACTGCAGGGATTTGTAGCTAAAAGGAGGGGTAAGTTCAAGGTGCATCGCTTTGAGACTCTTTCTTGACTCGTCGATAGTGATAGAGTTCCTTAGGGGCAACGAATCCGTCAGGGATGCTCTCAAGGGAGCGGAGGCTTTGTATACAGATGCGCTATGCGCATATGAAGTCCTTACTGGAGAGAGATACAACAGCATAAAAGGCCGCAAAAGCTCATACCTGCAAGCCTCGCTCTTCTTCGCACAAATGGAGACAATGCATCTGAAGTATTCAGACGCCATAAAGGCCGCAGATGTGGCAGCAAGATTGATAGTGCGCGGCAGAAAAGTCGACGACGTAGATATCATAATTGCAATCCATGCGCTGGAAAAGGGGGCGACTATATTCACCACAGACGTGAAGCATTTCAAGGTGCTTGAGGACGAAACTGGGGTATGCGTTAAGGTGCTGTGACTGTGATCTAGACCTGCATGCTCATCCTTACCTCTTCCGTTATCATCTCCGGGCTCCACGCCGGCTCCCAGACGAGGTCGATGTTTACCTCCCCTGCATCAGGTATGTGCTCTATCCTGAGCTGCGCGTCTGCCAGGATGACGCTCGTGACAGGGCACATCGGGCTCGTCATCGTGAGCCTGAGCAGGATGTTGTTCTTCTCGTCTATCCCTATCCAGTGTATGAGGCCGAGTTCGACTATGTCTATCCCTATCTCCGGGTCGACGCATCCCTTGAGCGCCTTGATGATCTCCTGCCTTGTTATGCTGTGCATGGTTATGCTATGCGCAGTTGAGGTATATTAAACGTTCTGCCGGTTCCGTCAGCGCACATACAAGCACATGCAGGGCTAGATGGCGAGCAGGTACGTCGCCGCTCCCGATGTAAGGTGGATCAGCGGCTGCGGGTAGATGCCCAGCACGAGGGTGAGCGCCAGGCATACTGCGACCACAGCAGCCACGGCCCATTCCATCTTCCTCGGCTCAGCGTCCGCCTTCGTGGTGTACATGGCTATTATCGGCCTCGCGTAGTAGTAGAGTGAGATCACCGAGTTGATTATGCCTATGACGGCAAGCCAGAGCAGGCCCGCGCCTATTGCGCTCGTGAAGAGGAGGAACTTGCCGATGAAGCCGGTGGTGAACGGAAGGCCTATGAACGAGAGCATGAAGAGCGCAGCAGCTGCCGCAGCGAACCTGTTCTCGCCGCTCAGCCCTATCAGGTCGTCTATCTCTGTCCTGCCATGCGCCTCGAGCCATGCCACTATCGCGAGTATGCCTATGAAGAGGAAGACGTGCGCGAAGATCTGGAAGAGCGCGGCGCCCACCCCTGCGGGCCCCGCAGCTGCTATCCCTATCATTATGTATCCGGCCTGGGAGATGGACGAGTACGCGAGCATGCGCTTGAAGTTGTGCTGCATCAGCGCGACGATATTGCCGTAGAACATGGTCACGACGGAGAGCGCAGCGACAACGATGAAGGCCTGCCTGAAAGGCGCGAAGACGAGCATGAGTATGTAGAGCAGCGCGATGAGCCCCACCTTCTTGTTGATGCCGCCCAGCATCGCCGTCGCATATGCGGGCGAGCCCTCGTAGACGTCTGGTATCAGGATGCTGAACGGGAAGACCGAGGCCTCGAAGCCCAGCGCCGCGATGAAGAGTATCGCAGCGAAGAGGAGCATGGCATCGCTCCCCGAACCCTGTGCAGCTGCTATCGCGAACGAACCTGTGGAGCCGTAGAGCGTGACTACGGCGAAGGAGAGGAGCGCCACGGCTATGGAGCCTATGATGAAGAGCTTCAGCGCTGCCTCGAGGCTGCGCCGCGAGAGCAGCACGATGAAGACTGTAGGTATGACCATCAGCTCAAGGCCGATGAAGAGCGTTATCAGCGACGACGCGAACGCGACCATGTAGACCCCGAGGAGCGAGAACGAGGCCATTAGGGCGAAGTCGTCGAAGCGCCTTGCGTATGCATACGCGAGCGTGCTGACCAGGAGCATTGCCGCTGTCATGGTAACTGCGAAGAAGAGCGAGAACGGATTGAGCGAGACGAGGCCCATGATGCTCTGGGCAGCCCCTGTGTAGAGCATATACCCGCCTGTGCAGAGCAGCGCAGCCAGCACAGCCGTATTGTATGCGAACTGCAGCCTCTCCCTGTTGGAGAGGCGTATGGCGAGGTTGCCTATGACGAGGAGCGCGCAGAGCGCCACGAAGACGCGCACAGGCGTCACTGCCGAGTAAAGGAGGGATATGTCGACCATCAGAGCACCAGATAGGCGAGCGCGAGCAGCGCCACTACCCCTGCAGCGGAGATGATCACGTACGGGTTGACGCTGCCCACCGAGACCAGCCTGAGCTTCCTGCCTGCAGCCATAGTGGCCCTCCCCAGGAGCACGAACCCGTCGTCGAGATAGCGCTCGAACACCCCCACCCCCTCCGATATCTCGTGGAGGAAGGCTGCGCAGAGGCCGTATGCGAATATGAAGACCCGGTGCGTATACGCCACCTTGGCCAGGACCCTCACCTTCCCAGGCGTGCGCTGCGCCCTCGCCCTCCCGTAGGCGATGAAGGAGAGCACTGCGCCTGCAGCGAAGAGCGCAGTCACGAGCGCGCCGTCAACCACACCGAATGAGAGGGGTATCGACGCGGCGAGATATGCGACTCCGGTCGATGAGAGGAAGGCCGGCAGGTAGAAGAACGCGGCAGAGCCTGCCAGGGTCAGCACAGCGAGTATTGCAGCTGTATAGACCATCGGCTTTGGCAGGCCGAGGTAGCCGAGCTGCGACGTTGTGCCGTGCCTGTCTGGCTTGGAGGCGAGGAAGAACCACCTGAAGATGAAGAACGAGGTGCCGAGTCCGACGAGCGAGATGATGGCGTACACTATAAGGTTGGACGAGAGCGCGCTCGAGATGCCTGCGGCCGCGAAGAAGCCGGAGAACGGGACCAAGCCAGCTACAGAGAGGACCCCGAAGAGCGTCGAGACGTAGAGGAGGCGGTTCGCGCGGAGCCCGGAGACCCTGTCGAGCGACTCCTCCCCCGTCGCCTTCATCGCAGACCCAGCGCTGAAGAAGAGGAGCGCCTTGTAGAAGCTCTGCACTATGAAGAAGTAGATGGCCGCGACCACTGCACCTGACGCCACTGCCGCGAGCATGAGCGAGAGCTCCTGCACCGTCGAGTAGGCGATGACCTTCTTTATCTGCGTCTCGCGCATCGCGCTCAGCGTGGCTATCACCGCAGTCACTATCGAGAAGGCGAGGATGACTCCGGTGAGCCCCGCCACTGAGAGGAGCGGCAGGAGTATTATCGCTGTGAAGACGCCTGCCTTGACCATGGTGGAGGAGTGGAGGAAGGCGGAGACTGGGGTAGGCCCCTCCATCGCCTCGGGCAGCCACTCCTGGAACGGGAACTGGGCCGACTTGGTGAAGATGGCAAGCGCGATGAGCGCACCTGCGGCGAAGAGCGGCGCGGTCGCATGCGACGGCAGCGCGGCGAGTATCGCGGCGAAGTCGAAGGTGGAGAAGAGGTTCCACAGGATCGCCATGGCCGCGAGCAGCGCCAGGTCCCCTATCAATACTGTGGTTATCGCAAGGCGCGCTGCCCTTGTCGCCCTCTCCCTGACGTGCCAGAAGCCTATGAGCAGGTAGGAGAGGAGGCTGAGGAACTCCCAGGCGAGGAAGAGCAGGATGAAGCTGCCTGCCATGGCGAACGCTGCCATCGCGACCTCGAACCCGATCATCTCGAGATAGAACCTCCTCTGCTCGCTCAGCGTCTTCATGAACCCGGCCGAGTAGAGGTGCACCAGCGCGCCAACTACGAAGACTATCGCGAGCAGGGCGAGGTTGAGCGGGCCTACAGTGGCCGTGATGGTGAAGGCGAACGAGCCTACTGTGAACCACGTCACAGTGGACGAGCCGTACGGGAGCCCGAAGAGGAAGAGGAGGACGAGGCAGGCCAGGCTCGCCCCAGCAGCGAGGTACCCGAACCTCATGCTCTCCCTTGCGAGCGCTACGACCGCCATGGCGGCGAGCAGCGGCACCAGTGCGAGAAGCGGGAAGAACATCCTACCACCTCATCCTGGAGAGCTTCGCCACGTCGAAGCCCACGCCCCTGAACCTCATGTATACATAGAAGGTCACTAGCGTGACTATCTCCACAGCGGCGACGGCCCAGAGGGCGACGAGCATGGCCACTGCGCCAGGGTTCTGCCCCGCGCTGAAGTCGAAGAATGCTACTAGTGCTATCATGCTCGCCACGAGTATCAGCTCTATGCCCAGTACTATGACAACGAAGTGCCTGTCTGAGCCGAGCCCGGCAAGGGCTATGCCTACCAGCGCGAGCGAGAGCGAGAAGAGGTAGATTAGTGGAACCACTAGATCACCACCTTGGCGAACTTCTTGATGAAGAGCGCAGTGCCTATCGCAGAGGCGAAGAGGAGGAGCGCGACGGCATAGAAGAGAGGGTAGTACTGCTGCAGCGCTGCTGCGAAGACTGTGCTCATGCTGCCCCCTACGTATGCGCCTGCAGCGCCTGATGCGGTGCCAGACGCCTGCGCGAAGTAGAAGAGTGAGAGCGAGAGGACGGCAGCGCTGGCCCCGAAGAGATAGGGGCGCAGGTACCTCTTGCCATGCTCCTCCCCGGCGAGCGAGACGACTAGGTAGGTCGAGAGGCCGCCGACAAGGACCAGCAGCTGGAGCAGCGCGATGAACGGCTGCGCGAGGAGGAGGAAGAGGCCGGCGCTAGCGCCGAATGCTACTGTGAGCGCGAGG
>JASHXR010000089.1 GCA_030043435.1 Microcaldota archaeon | reverse complement strand
GCGACGAGGAACAGGTCGCACGCCATAGAGAAGCTGCTGCGCGCCTCCATCACCGGGGGAAGACCTGCCAAGGCTGTGGTCTTCGCCGGGGGCCGGCCTGCCATCTCAGGCGGAAGGGCCGTCCCTATGCCCATGGTCGCGGTGAACGGCAGGCCCGTGATAGACTACATACTCGACGAGCTGAAGCGCAACCGTATCTCCGAGGTCATAGTGGTGGCGGGCATGGGCTCTGAGGGGCTCCTAAGCCACCTCGGGGACGGCTCCAGGCACGGCCTCGGGATAAGCTACGTGATCGAGGAGACGGAGCGCGGCACAGAGGGCGCGCTCTGGCTCGTCAGGGAGAAGGTCCGCGACGGCCCGTTCTTCGCCCTCAACGGCGACAACATCTTCACCATAGACCTGGACGAGGTCTACAGGCAGCACCTCGCGAATAGGGCGCTGGCCACAGTGGCGCTCACGCCCTCGGACCTCAAGCTCCGTTTCGGGGTGACGAAGCTCGAGGGGAACAAGGTGACCAGCTTCGTGCAGAAGCACGACGGGCGCAGCGGCGCCGCGCTGGTGAACGCCGGCATCTACCTCTTCAGCTCCGGTGTCTTCGACTTCATAAAGGAGCCCAAGGGGAGGGTGATGCTTGAGGAGAGCCTCTTTCCCACCCTTGTCAGCAAGGGCAGGCTCTTCGGATACGTCTTCTCTGGGCCGTGGCGCTCCATTGACGCGGTACACGATACTCGACAGGCGCGCAAGGCGTAGCGCGCGCTGCCTATGCGTTACGGCAAGGCGCGCTCAGTCGCGCACAAGCACGGACAGCAGCTCCTTGACGTCCCCGAAGGTGTAGTCCGCAGTTCCTGCGGGCCCCGAACCTGGGCTTATATGCACGGTCACCATGCCCATCCGGCCAGGCGCCTCGAGGTTCGCCGCAGTGTCGTCCACGAACGCGGTTGACGCGGGGGAGAAGCCGGAGAGGGCCAGCGCCGCCTTGTAGACCTCTGCGCCTGGCTTTGTAAGCGGAAACATACTCTCGAGTCCCAGGACCGGTCTGAACACGCCTGCCAGACCCTGCGCCCCCAGTCCCGCCCTGACGTACTCCTCAGTGACGTTGGACAGGATGGCCATCGGCAGCCTTATGCGTCCCAGCAGCGAGGCGAGGCCAGGGTCGGCGTGCACGTACCTCCCTATGCTCTTGAAGATACTGCCGTATACCTTCGAATTGTATTCCCGCGCCGTTATCCCGTGCTCAAGCATAAGCGCAGTGCACGTGTTGTCCGTCCTGTACTTCTCCAGCAGTCCGTCCCTGTACTCTATGCTCCTGTCCGGGCCGACTCCAGCGACCTCGCAGACGTACCTGTCCCTCCTCCTGGCTATGGAGCCGCGGAACGGCAGCGTACCGAGCTCTGGACCTATTACGCCTTCGTAGTCGAACAGGAGCGACTTTACCCGTACTGCCCCTCCGCTCCTCCTTGACATCAGCATCTCTATCCACGCACTGGTTATGCCCGCCCTGTATATATTGCTACCGTATAAGCTCGATGTGCCGCTGCACTACCTGCATGGTCCCATGTGCTGTCAGGTCTCTGTCCTCTCGAAGGCAAGGGCTGTTATGGCCACCATTATCAGCGCGGCTACGACCAGCACTGCGACGTCAAGCCACATGGGGAACATCGATGTGCCGGTCAGCGCGCCCCTGAGGCCGTCTACGCCATAGGTCAGCGGATTGACGTATGAGACGTACTGCACTATGCCGGGAAAGCTGCTGACCGGAAAGATTGCGCCTGAGAGGAAGAAGAGCGGGAAGGTGATGAAGTTCATTATCACGCTGAACCCCTGGAAGTCGGTTATGAAAGAGCCGAAGGTTAGGCCCAGGCTTATGAAGATCACCGCGAGGAGGAACATGAACACTATTGCCACAAGGTTAATCCACCCTACGGTCACGGTGAAGCCTATCAAGACCGCTATCGCGATCACGAGCACTGCCTGTATCATCGCGGTAGTGGCTCCCCCTGCGATCCTGCCGAGGACTATCGATGTCCTTGAGTTCGGCGTCACCATTATCTCCTTCAGGAATCCGAACTGCCTGTCCCACAGCACCGCTATCCCAGAGGACATCGAGATGAAGAGGAGCGACATGCCGATGATTCCAGGCACCAGGAACTCGAGGTAATCTGCTACTCCTGGTATGTGCACGATGCCGTTGAAACCGAGGCCCAGGCCGACCAGGAAGAAGACCGGCATGGCCAGCAGGCCTATCACCCTCGACTTGGACCGCGAGAACCTCTTCATCTCCCGCAGCCAGATCACGTATACAGCATTGAAGTCGAACATCATCTCATCCTGCTCATGACCCTCTGCCTCATCCCCCACGTCGCATCCCCGCCCTCCTCCCTTATCGCAGTCCCGGTGTACTTTATGAACACGTCCTCGAGGCTCGGCCTGCGCAGGTTAACCGAGACCACCCTCACCCTGCTCTTCTCCGCGAGCTCCATGAGCAGCGGTATCGTCTTCTCCCCGTTAGACACCGTCACGTCTATCCTGCTCCCATGGCCTGAGACGGATTTCGCCCATGTCTTTGCCTTTATCCTGGTGACGAGCTTTGCGTCGGCTCCATCGAGCTCCAGTGAGACGATGTCCCCGCCAAGCCCGCTCTTGAGAGCCTCCGGTGTGTCGAGCGCCACTATCCTGCCGTGGTCTATGAATGCGACCCTGTCGCAGAGGTAGTCCGCTTCCTCTATATAATGTGTGGTGAGCACTAGCGTGGTTTTCTTCTCGGCGTTGAGCCTCTTTATGTACTCCCAGATGCCCCTCCTGGTCTGCACGTCCAGGCCTAGAGTAGGTTCGTCGAGAAAGAGCACTGTAGGGTGGTGTATCAGCCCCCTTGCGATCTCGAGCCGCCTCCTCATCCCTCCCGAGTAGTATCTCACCAGCAGGTCAGCTTTGCCCTCCAGGTCGACGAGCTTCAGCACAGCCGCTATCTGCTCCCTCGCCTCCTCCCTCCCGACCTTGTAGAGCATCGCGTGCAGCGAGAGGTTCTCCCTGCCTGTCAGCTGGTCGTCAAGCGATGGGTCCTGGAAGACTATGCCGATGCTCTCCCTCACCTCCCTCCTCCCCGTGCCTATGTCGTGCCCGCCCACCGAGGCCCTACCGGAGGTGGGCTTCAGCGTCGTCGTGAGCATGCCTATCGTAGTGGTCTTGCCCGCTCCGTTTGGGCCGAGGAGCCCGAAGAGCTCGCCCTTCCTCACCTTGAACGAGATGCGATCCACTGCGACGAACTCCCCGAACCGCTTAGTAAGGCCGTCTACCTCGATGTCGTAAGCCGCGGTCCTGCCATCCATTCCATCATCACAACCAATCGCATGCCGCTGATATAAATGCAATGCCCCGATGGGGTCCAGTCACCTGCCCAGCCCCGCCCTCTCCATTATCCTGCCTACCGAAGGCACCTCTGACTGGCAGCCCAGCTGCTCTATCACGAAAGAGGCAGTAGAGGAGGCCACCCTGGCCGAGTAGCCAATGTCCTTTGTCTTCAGATAGTTGGCCACGAAAGCACCGGCAAAAGCGTCTCCGGCCCCGTTTGTATCTACTACTCGCTCCTCCTTGCATGCAGGCACATCCATAGCCTCACATCCAGCCACGATCCTGCTCCCATCCGGACCACGCGTCTTTATCGAGAGCGCTATCCCGAACTCAGCCGCTATCCCTGCCTGGTCATTCTTGAGCATCTTTTCCAAGAACTCGGACTCTGGTCTGTTCAGGAAGAGCGCATCCGTCTTGCGGAGGC
>JASHXR010000088.1 GCA_030043435.1 Microcaldota archaeon | reverse complement strand
TGTCTAGCCCGCTGAACGCGCCGAGGTTGCAGGCCGTGCAGGTGATGTTCGCCTCAGGAAGCGAGGCGACGTGGTAGTCTGTGGCAGTGGTATAGTTGACTGCAGGTATCCTCTCTCCGGAGTAGATGTAGGAGAGCGCCTGCGAGACGTTGGCTACCTCGACGAGGCCTATCCCCGCCTGCTGCTGGGCTATGTAGTAGAGCTCGTACTCGAACGAGTCGTTTGGCGCCCATGGCACGAGGATGAAGCGCATGCCGCCATCTGCTGCTGCCATGGCCTTGTCGTATACCCCGCCTATCTGCCCGACTGTGCCGTTGGGCTCGATAGTCCCTGTCACGGTGAAGTTCGAGGGAAGCTGGCGGTTCTCAAGCGCAGACACGGCCAGGAGGGTGAGGGCGAGGCCCGCGCTGGGCCCGCTCACGTTTGATGCGTTATGTATAGTGTATGAGAAGTCATAGCCGCTCTCGCTTACGCCTGCGAACGTGGACGCGTACTGCGCCGCGGCCTGCGCCGACTGGAGCGTGGAGGTGTTGACAATCGCAGGGCCTGAGACCGTGACAGAGCCGTTGCCCGGGGTGAGATTGAGGCTTACCGAGGTGAGCACGCCGACATCCTCGTTGGCGAGCACAGCAGGGGCCACTATATGGGTGGTGTATGCGCCCGACGACGCGACGAGAAGCGTGAAGAGCAGCACTGCGAATAGGGAGAGACGCGCCTTCATGCTAGGCATTATACAGCCAAGATTTAAAAGGCTTTGGAATTATTTAGCTCATCTGTCTGTCCTCGTGTACGCCTTCAGATGGCCTTTGCCTTGGGCTATCGGGCAGGCTTGGGCATGGCATACCTTGCCCGACTGCGCCTCAGAACTCGCTTATCCTCTTCTGGCTGCCCTGCCTCTTCTCCTCGTGCCGCTCCCCCAGTATGTCGACTATGCCGAAGATGCCGTCATAGCCAGGTATGATCCTGACGCGCTCGCTCCTCACGTTCTCGATGGCCTTTGCGAGGCCCTCGTCGACCTTCGAGATCCTCTCTGTCTCACCGTCGAGGATGACGCTGAACTCGTTGCCGAACTCGGCTATCAGCTTCTGGTAGACGTTGCTCACGTATGCGGTGCCTACGCCCTTCTTGGCCACGTACGCGATTATCTCATGGAGCGGGATCGCGTGCACGAACGGTATGGCGTTCCTAGGCCTGTATCCCTCCTCGCGGTCGGCCAGCTCCTCGACCCTGTGGAGCACGCCTATGGTGAGCTGCTTCCTGCACTTGGGGCAGATGTTGCCGTATTTCTTCGCCTCTTCGGGGCTGAGCGAGATGTTGCAGTTCCTGTGGCCGTCGAGGTGGTACTTGCCCTCCTCAGGGTAGAACTCTATGTTCATCTTGAACCTCTTCTCCCTTATCTGGGAGATGACCTCGCCGTAGGAGGGCTTCTCCATGGAGAAGACCGTGGCCTCCCTGCCCAGCTTCGCGAGGGAGTGGGCGTCGCCTCCGGAGATAGGCACATAGCTGTCGAGCTTCGAGACGCGCCAGTTCATCTGAGGGTCGGATGAGAGCCCTGTCTCGAGCGCATAGATGTGCCTCGCCTGGTCCTCGTACGCCTCCTCGAAGGAGTTGAAGCCCGACATCGCGCCGACCACGCCGAACCACGGCGTCCAGATATGCGCTGGCGTGACAACTATCCTTGGGTCTATCCCGTACAGCGTCTCCACAAGCTCGCTGCAGCTCATCTGGAGTATAGGCCTTCCGTCAGAGGAGAGGGTACCGGCCTTTGCGAGCTGCTCGTTTATCTGGGCTACGGCTTCCAGGCTAGGCGCGAAGATCAGGTTGTGTATCTTCTTGACCACGCTTGCAGGGCCCGTAGAGAAGAAGTTGGCGACCTCGCTCGTGAGCATGAAGAGAGTGTTGGTCCCGCTCCCCTTCAGCCTGTAGAGCCCGGTGCCCTCGACCTCGACCAGCCTCTCCCTCAGCTCCTTGTACCAGAGCGGGTGCGTGAAGTCGCCTGTGCCTATCATGCCCAGCCCCTTCGTCTTCGCTGCGGCGTCGAGGTTCTCGAGGAGCAGCTGCTCGCTGCACGCCCCCGCGTACTTGGAGTGTATATGCAGGTCCGATATGTAGTCCATAGGCTCAGCCCGACCTGGTAACGCCGTTCCTGGGGCAGAGCCTGCTGATGAGGCACTTGCTGCAGAGCGGGACCTTAGATTGGCAGACCTTCTTTCCGTGGCTCTTCATCACGTACGCGAGGTTGTGCCAGTGCCTCTTCTCCACTACCTTCATCAGGTCGCGCTCTATCTCCTCGGGCTTGCCGGACTCAGAGAGGCCTATCCGGGATGAGAGCTTCATCACCCAGGTGTCGACGGGTATGCCCTCGACTATGCCATAGGCGTTTATAAGGATCGTGTTGGCCGTCTTCCTGCCTATGCCCGGCAGCTCCACGAGCGCGTCCATCTTGTCAGGCACCTTACCTCCGTATCTCTCGTCGATAGTCCTGCACGTGGCGATTATGTTCTTGGCCTTGGCGCCTGCGAAGCTCACGCGCCTTATCATGGCGGTCAGCTCCTCCGGATCGGCATTCGCGTACTCCCTTGCGGTCCTGTACCTCTTGAAGAGCGCTGGGGTCAGCGCGTTGACCGTCTCGTCGCGCGTCTGCGCAGAGATGATGGCTGCTGCGACGAGGTCTATCGGGGTCGAGAAGGAGAGGTAGTAGCGCGCGCCGCTGTACTCCTTCTCGAGCGCCTCTACGGCGTCTCGCGCCTTCCTCTCGTCAAGGAGGGTGAATCCCACGCGCTTACCTCTTGTACCCGAGCTCGCGGAGCAGGGCGAGCCTCTTCTTCACGTCCTCGTCCTTCTCGGTGCCCTTAGACTTGTACCCATCGACCACGCCGAGGATGGAGTTGCCCTGCTCGGTCCTTGCGACGATGACCTGGACAGGGTTTGCAGTGGCGCAGTAGATGTGCGTGACCTCGGGGACGTTCTTGAGCTCGTTGACCAGGTTTATGGGGAAGGCCTCCCTGAAGAGGATGATGAAGCTGTGGCCTGCGCCGATCTGCATCATGTTCCTCTCGGCCTCGAGCTTGAGCGCCTCGTCGTTGCCCTCTATCCTTATAAGGCAGGGGCCGCTCGCCTCGGAGAAGGCGATGCCGAACTTGACGTTAGGCACGGAGTCGACCATGGCCTCGTAGAGGTCCAGTATAGTCTTTATGAAGCCGGCATGGCCCAGGATGACCTGCACGTCGTGCTCCTTCTTTATGTTCACCACATCTATGCCCTTCAGGCCGCTGCCAATCTCAGTCACATGTATCACCAGATAGTATCGTCATGGGACCAGCCTGTCCCTGTCCCTGGGGAAGAGCGCGCACTCCCTTATGTTCGCCATTCCGGTCACCTTCATCGTCAGCCTCTCGAGGCCTATGGACCATCCGGCATGCGGCGGCGCTCCTCTCCTGAACGCGTCTATATAGAACTGGAACGAGGCTGGGTCGAGGCCGCGGCTCTTCAGCGCCTCGATGAGCAGCTCCGGCTTGTGTATCCGCTGCGCGCCGCTTGAGATCTCCGTGCCCCTGTAGAGGAGGTCGTAGCTGTTCGAGACCTCGGGGTCCTTGGAGCTGGGCATGCTGTAGAACGCGCGCAGGGCCGTCGGATAGCCGGTCACCACTACAGCCTCGCCGAGAGCCTTGCAGAGCGCATCCTCGTGCTCCCTCCCGA
>JASHXR010000087.1 GCA_030043435.1 Microcaldota archaeon | reverse complement strand
CCTCTGCTTCGCTATGAAGGCAGAGGCCTCGCCTAACGCGGACGCGTCCATGAACCTCTCCTCATCCTTGAGCCCTGAGGACAGGGCGCCGAAGACCGACTCAGCCACCTCGCGCGACACCGGTATGTCCTCGCCCTCCCAGTCCGGCACCGCAGCCTCTACCTCTGCGCTCGGCTCAGCGAGCACAACTCCCTCCTCGATGCTGACGACGCGCCACGGCACCCCGTTGCTGATGAACGACGCTCCGGCGTCGAGGTACCTGCAGACGAAGCGTTCGTCCAGCGAAGAGACTATCTTGTTCGATATCAGGTTCTTGACTGCGAAGCGCGAGCTGTCCGGTATCACGGTTATGTTGCTGAAGAAGTACTCCATGGTGCGGGGTCCCACTCCCACCGCGCTCCCCGAGGCGCTTACCAGCCCCAGCTCTCCGGCGAGCGCGACGAGCTTCGTGAAGGCCTCCCATTCGAGCCCCTCATACGGCGCAGCCCTGCGCATCGTCTCGTATGCCTCGCGCGTCTCCACCCTCCTTCGTTCGAGAGCCATCGCGCAGAGCTGGTTCACAGCGACGTCTAGCGCGCAGCCTATCATGCCCCGCTTCTCAATCCTCCCGGACTCTTCATCTGAGGCTATGACCGCAGCCTCGACCGCGTCCATGACATCGCCTACCACGATCCTGCCGCGCGAGACCCTGCCCTCCGCATGCCCCGCCCTGCCGACCCTCTGCACGAGCCTCACCGCCTGCCTCGGCGAGCCGTACTGCACCACCAGGTCTACTCTCCCTACGTCTATGCCGAGCTCCAGCGACGACGTCGCTACCAGGGCGCGCATCCTCCCCTCCTTGAACGCGTTCTCGACGCGCACCCGCTCGTCCCTGTCCAGCGATGAGTGGTGCACGCCGACACCCCCGAAAGGCTCCCTTGCGTCCAGATAGAGAAGCTTGGAACCCAGCGACTCCGCGACCTGGCGCGTGTTGGCGAAGACCAGCGTGGCCGCAGACTCCCTTATCATGTCAGAGACCCTCTCTATGCGCGCCAGGGACCTTGGGTCGAGGCCGAACCGCTCCGCGAAGGCCCTCTCCTTCCTCATCGGTTCGAGAGGCATCTCTACGCCGATATCGAACCGTTTCTCCGAGGCAGACCTCACGACGGCGTACGGCCGCTTCCCGAAGAGGAAGCGCGAGACCGCAGCCTCGTCGCCTACCGTGGCACTTACCCCTATCCGCTGGTACTCGCCTGAGAGCGCAACGAGGCGCTCCAGCGCCACGGAGAGCTGGGCCCCCCGCTTGTTCGAGTAGAGCTCGTGCACCTCGTCTACTATCACAGTCCTCACGTTGCATAGTGCGCGCCTCAGCCTGGCGGAGAGGAAGAGGTTCTGCAGCGTCTCCGGGGTGGTGATGAGGAGCTGCGGAGGGTGTTCCGCCTGCCTCCTCCGCTCCACCTGCGTAGTGTCTCCGTGCCTCACGTTCACAGTTATGCCTGACGCTGAGCACAGGCCCTCGAGGCGGCGCATGAGGTCGCGGTTGAGCGCCCTCAACGGCGTTATGTATACAGCGCCTATCGGCCTCTTGACGCGCTCTGACTGCAGCGCGTTGAGCACCGGGAGGAGCGCGGCCTCGGTCTTGCCGCTTCCCGTCGGGGCTACGATCAGGCAGTTCCCCCCAGCGCCTATCCTGCCTATCGAGAGCTTCTGTATCTCTGTGAAGCCACCGAACGCCTTGAGGAAGGTCTCATATGGGCTAGGCATTGCCGTCACGCAGCTATCCCACTACGTATATGGTCCCATTGGCGCTATGGAGCGTGTTGGCTTCGGTATAATTGAGGCGCAGCGTGAAGACCAGCCCCGTAGGCAGGCTTGCAGTAACGCTGCCGTCATTGTAGCACGCTGCGCTGGCATCAGTAGTCCCCAACGGCAGAAGCGTCTCATTCAGGGTCTCCGGCACCGCGACCCCGAGCAGCACGCACCCAAGGCTGTCAAGCGTGACCGGCGCAGTAGAGTTGAGGTTGGTAAGGTCTATGGTGGCAGTGCCGTTGTCAAACGTCGCATTCGCGCACCCGAACCCCGGCACGGAGCACAGCGGCGGTATCCCGTTCTTGAAGGCGACAGGAGTGCCTATGGCATTGTACCCCTGAAGGACCGTTATCTCGCCAGGTATGAGTGCCGTTATCGCCGAGTTGTTCGTGCGCCACAGCAGGGTCAGGTTGTAAGCGCCCACCTCCGCCTGCGTCCTTATCAGGTACGGCGCGTTCTCAGTGCCATTGACGGGGAAGACGAAGCTGCTGCAATAGCTGGTATTGTCAACGACGCTGATCTCCCCATAGCAGCTGTCGTTCACAGGCGCATTCTCTGTGACGCTTGAAAAGTCTATAGACTGGTTGAATACGGCAGAATAGCTCTCGCTTACTATATTACCGGACGCTATTGTGTCGTTTGCTATCACCGCCCCTGAGACCAGCGGCGGCACCAGCCGCACTCCGGATATCGCCTTCGGCGCAAACTCCGTAGACGTGTCGTTTACCATGCCCAAGCACGTCTCGTTGCCTTCAGCTGTCACGGTCTTTATCCATCCGCCGGAGTCCCAGCCGCACAGGGACTCGTTGTCTTCAAGGTGCACCAGCTCCACGCTGCTGTTGCCTACCGTGTAGTTATCCACCGACAGGTTCAGCCCCTCTGCCGCTATCCCTATTATGTCAGCTGGGAGGACGTCGCGGTACTCGCCTGGATTGAGCCATATCGAGTAGACCGTGCTCCCGTTCGTATAGGTCGCGTGCGCTATGCTCATATTATCTGTATAGCTCCCCACGTAGTCGAGCGCTATCCCGAAGGCGTCCAGCCCAGGCATCCCTGCGATGTCGAACCTTGAAAGGTTGTAATTGTATTCCAGCTCCGAGTACCAGACGAAGCCCAGGGTATCAAGGTTCTCTGTCCCCACATAGCTCGTGCTCCCTGGAGGGAGCGAGAGATAGGCGTCAGGGCCCTGCATGGCGCTGACAGGGACGTCGAGCGTAGCAGTTGCGCTCTGCCTGTCCTGTATGTTGTATAGCTTCCCTGGGTCCGCAACCACAGTCATATTGTAAACTCCGCTGGACTGCGGCGTATAGTTTATGCTGATGTATGCAGTCTTTCCCGGCGGGACAGTGGCATCGTAGACGTCTGTGGTGTTGCCGTTCACCAGCAGGCTGAGGCCGAGGTCGCTTATCTGCGCGCTCCCTGTGTTCTCTACCGAGATGTTGAAGAAGAGCTCCTGCTGCGGGTATACCGCCGCCATCGACCGGCTGGACTCCCTTGCGAGCCCCACCTTCACGCTTATCGCAGGCTGCGAGTAGAACCTGAAATAGAGAGCCACAACTATGATAACGGCTATGAGGGCAACCCAGAGATAAACCTCGTTCTTCATAGTCATCGCCTTCAAAGCGCCTTGTCCGCTATGCTCTTTATCACGTCGCCGACCTTCCTTGAGATCTCCCTGCAGTCCGCATCGAAGAGCCCCGCCGACCACGTCGCCGCATCGAACCTGTCCCCGACGCTGGGCCTCAC
Source organism: Microcaldota archaeon (assembly GCA_030043435.1). GTDB lineage: Archaea > Micrarchaeota > Micrarchaeia > Micrarchaeales > CABMGC01 > JAKAVK01. The sequence continues at coordinate 4,688 of JASHXR010000087.1, read as the reverse complement.
GAAGAAGAACCTGCCCTGCCCTCCCTCGACAAGCCCCATCCTCTTCATCCTCAGGAGGTGGTAGCGCAGCGTCTTCTCGTTTATCTTCTCCCAGTTGGCATCTATATACCCTATCATCGCCCTCACGTCCGGGTCCTCCTTCTTGACGAACTGGAAATGCACCAGCGCGTCGAGCACAGCGAGCGACGAGAGACGGGACTCGCCGGGGTTCAGCACCCCGAGGGAGAGCGCGAGCCACCTTATCGACGAGCGCCGCGTTTCGAGCACCTCGTCGGTAAGGCGCATCTTCCTCAGCGTTATCTCCTTCTCTATAAGCTCAGACTCGTTAAGCTCCACAGTACCTCCTCCGCATAAGTGGCCTTGGCGTGCGCGCCGCGCCAGCGCGCCGCGCTGACGTCACGCAAGATACTATTATCCGAACAAAGATATATAATGTCTCGCGAGAATATAATAAGCGAGAATATAATAAAGCAGACGATAAAAGCTGATCCAATGGCAGAAGAGGCAACGGAGGAGGAGCAGGCGGAGAAGATGGTCAGGGAGTACCAGACGCTCCAGGAGCAGCTGAGGAACGCCGCGATGCAGCTGGACCAGCTGCAGGCGGCCAAGACCGACCTCGAGCGGGCCAAGGAGGAGGTCTCGAAGGCCGAGGGAAAGGTCTACCTGACCGTCGGCGGCGTCATAGTCGAGACCAAGAGGGAGAAGGCGCTCAGCGAGATAGCGGAGAGGGCCGAACTAGCCACGATAAGGACCAACTCAGCCACGAAGCAGTACAACGAGCTGAAGTCGAGGGAGAAGGAGCTGGGCGAGAAGCTCACGGTGCTGTACAAGCAGTCAGGCCCGCGGCCGGCCGGGGCCTAGTCCTGCCCAACCCACGCCCCAACTGCATACTTCAGCGTCGTGCCTCGTTGCGCAAGGAGGGCATCCGATATAAAAGGCAGATTCGCATGCGGTATTTCGACGTCGCGGATATGAAGGAGCGTGTAGACCCCGCACTCGCGTCCAGGCTCGGCTTCAAGAGGATCTTCTCCTTGGGCACTGACGTCTCAATCCTGCCGCGCCCCGTGCAGCAGGACTCGTCACACCAGCCTAACCAGATTGTCTGCAGCAAGGATACCGGCATTCTCATCAAGGCGCTGAGGTCAGCCTGCGTGATAGGCATAGTCCTGGAGGACAACGAGATAATAGGAAAGGCTATCGCCGCTGCCAAGGAGGCCGAGAAGCCCATAGTGGTCAACCTGCGCAGCGTCTTCTCGGCCAATCCATACGAGAGGTACAGGGCCATCGGGCGTATAAGGGGCGTGGTTCGTGCCTCAGCGGCGATGCGCGCACCTACAGCACTGATCTCAGGTGCGTCAAGCGTACACTACCTGCTCTCCGCAGCGCAGATGCGCGAAGTGGCCGCGTTCCTGGGCCAAGAGGGCAAGGAGGCGGACAGGTCGATTGCAATCATCGGTGATTCTCTTGATAGCTAGGAGGAAGTCGAGGTACCTGCTGGTCGAGGCGTCGCGCGACGCCGACCTCGTCTCGAAGGAAGGGCAGAGGGGCCTCTCGGACGGTCTCGCAAGGGCGCTGGGAGACATCGGGTACATGAACTCGAGCCCGAGGGTGATGCACCAGGTGGCTCGTAACGCCTTCATAATGAGAGTCGCAAGAGGCGAGGAGGGCAACGTGGTCCTCGCGCTCTCATTCATAAAGCAGCTGAACGGCTCGGAGCTCGGGTTCTACACGATAAGGGCGTCTGGGAGCATCAGGAAGCTCGACGGGTTAGCCGCAACGCTGTATGGCGCAGTGACACCTCCAGGAACCTGACCCTGCGTCTCCTGTCCCATCCGGGGCAGCGGCACTATGCAAGCAGCGACGGTTAGGCATTTAATCCTAGATGTTGAATAAGCAGGCATGGCAACCCGACAGTTGCGCCAGCAATCTGCCATGGAGTATCTGACTACATATGGCTGGGCCATCATCATCATCGCTATCGCAGTGGCCACATTATACTCGCTCGGGGTCTTCAACTCCAATTTCTTCTCGGCAAAGGCGACGGCAGGCTCCTGCCAGGTCTCCAGGCCATACGGGCCCAACACGCTGGAATACATCTCGCTCCAGGGCGTATGCAGCGGAGAGGAGCCGCAGTACGTGGCCCAGTTCAACGGCGCAGGCAGCTACATCAGCACAAGCGCCAACTTCCCAACAAGCAACACCGAGTCGTTTACCGTCTCAGCATGGATCTACATAGCAGGCCCATGCGAGGCAGACGGCACCTTCTACTGCGGCGTTGTGGATGCGGATAATGGCGCCGAGGGATGGGGGCTGATGGCCGGCACAACCGACGCCGATTTCTGGACTGACGCGGGCCACGATGTCGAGTTCGCGGTTCCACAGAAGCAGTGGGTCAACCTGTTGGTGACGTACGCGCCATCCGGGACCTCGTCTGTAGTAGACGCATATATTGACGGCAAGGAGGCCACTGTAGGCAGCCCTCCCTCAATAACCCTGCCGATGCCGTTCACGCTCCAGATAGGCGAGGCGAGGCAGAGTTCTGACATGACCTTCAACGGCTTCATATCCAACGTCCAGCTCTACAACACCTCCCTCTCAGCCAACACCGCCCTGGCGCTCTACGACGAAGGGATAGGCGGGGCTCCGATCGAGCTGGAGAACCTCGTAGGATGGTGGCAGCTGAACGGCAACGCCGACGACTACTCCGGCAACGGGTACAACGGCAACGCAAACAGCGTCAAGTACTCGAGCGGCTGGTACACCGGCTATACCCAGCCATGAATTGCTGCGCTTCCAGAAAGAGCCCTGGCCATCCTGCCGGCAACGCCGTTCTTACCACGCATAGTATTAAATCAACTGTCGTGCCAAGGGTATCATCCTGACCCTGCGCAGAGGAATGGTGCTTATGTACAGCAACGAGATCGAGAAGGCTCTCGAGGCAGAGTCCATAAAGGTATGGGACACCGTGCGCATCACCAAATCCGGAGAGGCATATGAGGGCATACTGATGCCCAGGACAGAGGCAGGCGATGCAGATATTCTAGTGATAAAGCAGAAGGACGGCTACAACATAGGCATCTCGTTCAAGGGCGCAGCTATATCCAAGGTCTCCTCTTTAGAAACGATGCCGCAGGGGCGTGGGGCCACAGCATCAGCGCAAGCCAAGGCAAAGGCGCCTGCCGCGCCAGGCCATGGCGCTCCAAAGGTGGCGCTGCTGTACACCGGCGGCACGATAGGCAACAAGGTAGACTACAAGACCGGCGGGGTATACGCCCTGACCAAGCCCGAGGAGCTGCTCAACGAGGTCCCGGAACTTGGCGGAATCGCAGAGATAGACGCCAAGAAGCTCTTCAGCATAGCCAGCGAGGACCTGTCCGAGTCCGAGTGGGTAGCCATCGCCGATGCAGCAGCCAAGGCCCTTAATGGCGGGGCGAAGGGCGTGGTGGTGACAATAGGCACTGACACCATGCACTATGCCTCTGCAGCACTCTCCTTCATGCTCCAAGGCCTGAACGCTCCGGTGGTCCTGACCGGAGCGCAGAGGAGCTCCGACAGGGGCTCCAGCGACGGCTTCCTGAACCTCATATGCTCCGCATATCTGGCCTCGAGGTCAGACATAGCCGAGGTGGGGATCTGCATGCACGACACCAGCTCCGACCAGCGGTGCGCCCTCATAAGGGGAACAAAGGCAAGGAAGATGCACACCTCAAGAAGGGACGCGTTCAGGGCTGTTAATTCCGCCCCGATAGCCTTCGCAGACGCGAGAGGCAACCTAACCTACAACGGCCAGTACAAGAGGGCCTCGCCAGGAGGCGGCGGCGCAGTAAAAGCCGTGACCGGCCTCGCATCAAAGGTGGCGCTTGTAAAGGTCTATCCCTCCTCAGACCCAGGCATCATCGGGTACTACCGCGAGCGCGGCTATACCGGCATGATAATAGAGGGGACTGGGCTGGGCCATGTGCCCAACTTCACCAGCGAGAAGTCGCTGTCGTGGCTGCCTGCGATAACCGAGGCCATAGACTGCGGCATGGTAGTCGGGATGACCTCGCAGTGCCTCTACGGCAGGGTCAACCCTAACGTCTACAGGACGCTCCGCATGCTCTCCGCCGCAGGCGTGGTCTACTGCGAGGACATGCTTCCTGAGGTCGCATACGTGAAGCTCAAGTGGCTCCTCGGGAACCACGGGCCCGAGGAGGCGAGGAAGCAGCTGCCCAGGAACCTCGCGGGCGAGATAACCGAGAGGATAGAATACAGCGAGTTTCCAGAGTGAGTGGTATCCCCATGCCCGACAAGGAGAGCGACTACAAAGAGCTGGGCTTCATGTGCGGCCTGGAGATACACCAGAGACTCGCAACATCGGAGAAGCTCTTCTGCTCCTGCCCGTCAGCCCTCCCATCCCAGGAGGAGAAGGCGCCGGCTGTCATAAGGAGGTACCAGCGCGCAGTGGCCGGTGAGCTCGGAGTCGTCGACAGGGCTGCGAAGTTCGAGGAGGAGAAGGGCCGCGAGTTCGTATACCGGGTGAACGCGGGCCACACCTGCCTCGTCGACCTTGACGAGGAGCCGCCGCACGCGATGAACGCAGAGGCGCTCTCCATAGCGCTCTCCGTAGCCAAGGCGATGGCCATGTCGATACCAGAGGAGGTGCAGCCGATGAGGAAGCAGGTGGTCGACGGGTCCAACCCATCCGG
>JASHXR010000086.1 GCA_030043435.1 Microcaldota archaeon | reverse complement strand
CTCTGGTATCAAGCGTGGTCCTGAAGGCCGACCTCAGCTCGTCGTACACCTTCCTCGCGCAGGCGTCGACCCTCTCGGAGCCCTCCTTCCTGTATATTGGGACTATCGCCACCTGGACATGCGCGATGCCAGGCGGAAGCACCAGCCCCTTGTCGTCCCCGTGCACCGCGACCATCACGCCCAGCTCCCTCGTGGTTATCGCGAAGGTGTTCTGCCACACTAGCTGCTGCCTGCCCTCCTTGTCCAGGAACGCTATCTCGAAGGCCTTTGCGAAGTTCTGCCCGTCCAGGTGGAAGTCTGGGCCCTGTATGGCCCAGCCGTCCGGCATCACGTGCTCTATGCTGTAGCTCGCCAGGGCTCCGGGGAAGGTCTCCTTCCTGCTCTTCACGCCTACGATGCCTGGGAGGGCGAGGCACTCCCTCAGCGTCCTCTGGTATATGGAGAGTATCACATCGCGCTCGGCGCGCGCCTCCTCCTCAGTCGCATACGCAGTATGGCCCTCGTTCCAGAGGAACTCCCTCGACCTTATGAAAGGGGTGGGGTGCTTGAACTCCCACCTCACCACGTTGTTCCACTGGTTGAACCTTAGCGGCAGGTCGCGCCACGACCTTATCCGCCTCGAGAAGTCCTTGTACATTATCGTCTCAGAGGTCGGCCTAACAGCAAGCCTCTCGTCGAGCTTCGTGCTGCCCGCCTCGGTGACCCACGCCACCTCCGGCACGAAGCCCTCGAAGTGCTCCTTCTCCTTCAGGAGCAGCTTCTCAGGTATGAAGAGCGGATAGCAGACGTTCTCCATACCGTACTTCCTGAACTGGGAGTCGACGCTCTGCACCACCGCCTGCCATGCGCCGTAAGCAGCAGGCAGCATGACTATGCAGCCTGATACCTCTGAGTAGTCTATGAAGCCTGACTTGACCAGCACCTGCGTGTACCACTCGGAGAAGTCCTCTGTCTTCCTGACGGTCAGTCCCTTCTGGTCCGGCCTCTCTCCTCCTCCGCCTCCTCCCAATATGACACCTTCAATCGAGCAGCTTGCTCAGTTCGCGGTCGAGCAGCCTCCTGCCCTTGTAGAGTATCGCATGCATGCCCACCTTGGCCGCGCCTCTTACATTCTCTATCTGGTTATCTATAAAAACCGTCTCTTTCGGCTGCATTGCCATCCTGGCGAGCACGCGCCTGAAGATCCTCGGGTCTGGCTTGCGCAGGTGGAGGTCGCAAGACGCGAACCTGTAGTCGAACAGCTCCAGCCCCAGAAGCTTCTTGAAGAGCATGTACTTCGACGCGTCGATATTGGTTATATAGGCAGTGACGTACTCGTCGTGGAGCTCCTTGATGAGGTCCATTACGTCCACGTCTATCGTGACGTACCTCTTGTAGTACCCGTACCACTGGAGGTCGCGCCTAGTTATGCCGAGCCGCGAGGCGATGCTCTCCTCAAAATGGCGGGTCGACATCCTGCCCCTTTCCAGAGTAGGTATGTCCCTGTCCACTATCCGCTTCACTTTATCGCGCCCGACCCCGCTGAGATTGGAGAGGTAGGCGAAGTACTCGCCGTCGGGGAACTTGGTCACGACGCCGCCTATGTCGAATATAACGGCCTTTATTCTGACATCCATGAGACCGATTATATCTCTTGCAGAAGCTTTATAAGGACGGCATTACTACCTCCTGACTCTCCTGCGCGGCCGACTCCGGTTCGCAGACCCGCCTGAAGGCCTCCTGGCCCTCCTCCCCGCAGTCCTTGCCGCTGCAGGCCTCTTTGCAGCCTTCCTCGCCGTCACCCTGCCACCCCTCCTGGCTGCAGTACTTGCCGCGGCCTGCTTCTTTGCCCCTCTCACTGCAGTCGTCCTGCCGCCTGCTGCCCTTGCCTCAGAAGCAGGCTTACTTGCAGCCTTTGCCTTGCGGAACCTCTTGAAGTAGATTATCAGCGCAGCTGCAATGATGATTATCGCTGCTGCCACAGCCTCAGGGAGCAGCGACGGCCTCGGCGCTATCGCTGTCACGGTCAGCACCTTCGCCACCCCTTCCTGTATGTTGGCCCCGCTGGCGCCGTTCAGCCCCGAGCTGTTGCTTACAACTACGGCCTGTATGACTCCGACCCACTGTGTGCCTGGCGTATTGTTCTTGCCAGAGGGTACAGAGACCATGACGTTAATGGTAAACTCCGCACCAGGCGCGATGGTGCCGTTCATAGGCGTGACCGTCACTACAGGTGGGATGGTATTGGCAGTTGAGGACTGGAACGACGCAGGCGCGATTATCTGGAAGTCTATCGGAGTCGAGCCCCCGTTGACCAGCGTGAATGAGACGGAGTTGCTGCTGCCTATGCTCACGTTCGCATGTGGCTGCCCCGCCACCTCGCCGAACTGCGCATATGCAGGCTGTGCGAAGAGGAGCGCAAGAATGACAAATGGAACCAAGAGCCCGGTTATATTCCTGATGCGCATCAGATCCCTTCAAGGCCGGTCAACATGAGTTCTCGATTAGTATGTTCTGCGTGTATGTGCCTCCAGCCGTACCTGCAGGCACGCCGAGGCCGAAGAAGACATTCGCAGAGGTCGTAGTCACTACCGTGTTAGGCGCAGGTACGACTATCGGAGTCAGCGTGCCGGAATCTGTAAGCGGTGTGCCTGTATACGAACTCTGCGATGCGGTGTCCCAGAGCGTGTTGCCTACAGGTATCGTGTTCGTGCCGGACCCTATCCAGTCCCCGTTGCTTCCTGACGTCGCTTGGAGTATGACATTCGCCGCGATGTTGCCGCCGGTATCGCTGTCTGTGACCACTGCATTGGTGTCGTACGTGGCCGTAGGCGTAAGCGTGCCGAAGTTAAGCGTCGTGGTAGAGAGGCTTATGTAGCAAACTCCCTGCACGATGACATTGGCCGTTATTACGGTGTTTGTCTCTGAGGCCCCGCACAGGTTCTCGATTTCGATGTTCTGCGTATATGCCCCTGCGCTGGTCCCTGCAGGCACGCTCAGGCCCAAGAAGATATTCGCAGAGGTTGTCGTGACAAGGGTGTTAGGCGCAGGCACCACTATCGAGGTCTCTACAAGCGAGTTTGTCAATGCGTTGCCGATATATGCGGAATCACTTGTCAGGTCCCAGAGCGTGTTGCCTACAGGTATCGTGTTCGCGCCGGACCCTATCCAGTCCCCTAGCGTCGCGCCGCTGCCGCTCGTGCCTGCGACATAGACGTTTGCCTGGGAGTTGCCGCCCACGTCGTTGTCGGTTATCTCCACATTGGTGTTGTCAGACCCGGGGGGGGCCACTGATGCAAACGACGGTGAGCTTGGCGAGGCGCTTGTAAAGCAGATATTCGAGACGATGACGTTGGCTACCACGGTGTTCGAGCTTGTCGCGTCGAGCGGGAGCGCCGTCGAGACAAGCGCAAGCGCAGCCAAGGCTAGGGATAGGGAAACTAGGCCTATCGCTATTTTTCTTGGAATAGCCCTTACAGACATACTGGTCGCAGTTACCTAATCAATAGCAAGCCTTTATAAATCCATGCCATAGTAGCCCGAATAGTGGAAGTCTCTCTGTGGCGTGCGACTTTATGCTGCTGCTCAGCGACCGTACGGCAATATGCCGATATGACTGCCATGTCGCAATGAGTCCAAGAGCGCGCCATTCGAGGGCAAGACGCCTGGCGCTGCCAAACGCTGACAATCTGTCATATGGCGGTAAGATTTGCTGCAGGCCCGCGTCATAGTCTGACATCCAAGACATGTTTAAATGCATGCCATTAATATGTTAGGTGAGGCGAGTTAGACACAGGTTGGTGGCGTGAGTAAATGGACATCTGGATTCGGCCTGCTGCTCCCACTTATATCCGGCCTTGTAATCGGCGCCCAATTGACCGACTACGTCTCTGCATCCCAGGGCAGCAGCATTGCCGCTTCCGTCAGCGTGACATGCCCCTTCAGCATAACGCCCGACGTGCTTCCTGAGTACGTATGGGGCGGCAATATAATACTGAACTATACGGCAACGGCAAATGTGCCCTGCACTATACCTAGCATGGGCGGCTACTTCGACGCACGCTACGCATCCAACTCGGTCCTTGCGTCAAGGCAGGCGATCTCGATAGGCAGCGTCACGTACAATGCAGCCACTGTGGGCAGCGTGGCATGGGACACCGATTCGGTAGGCGTTGGCAATTACACGGTCTCGTTCAATCTGACGGCCTTCGGCACTACGGCTGCAGCTACTGCAAATGTGGAGCTGCTTGAGTCTGCATATATAAACGTGACCGGGGCGAACGTGTCCAGCCCGGTAGCTCCGGGCTCACAGGTGCTCTTCACAGTGGGCCTCAAGAATATCGGAGCCCTCGCCTCGAACTCCTTCACTCTCTACATAAACATAACCGGCCCGTCTGCCAACGCAGTGCTGGCTTACAACGAGAGCGGGCTCAGCCCTGGACAGGCGGCTACCCAGAGCGAGTCAATCTCCGGCTACACAGACACCCAGGGCGAATACAACGCGACAGTGTACGTGGACTATGAAGGGCAGAGGACAGACACAGTAAGCGTAAGCTATACCGTGGTGGCCCCGCCCCCCACAGGCACGTCCACCGGCTCCACCTCGGTACTGTCGAACGGAGGCCTCATAGGGAGCACCCCGTCTGTCGCTGCAATGCAGTACGTCGATGTGGAGTTCATGCCCTTGCTCACTCAGGTGTCCTCCGGGAGCTCGTCCCTGGCCCCGATCGTGCTGCGCAACGCCCTCGGCCAGGACGAGCTGATAGAGCTGTCCATACCTGCGGCATACCGGTCAATCGCGAGCCTGTACAACGGCTCTGTCGACCCAGAGCAGATACGCGTGACAATCCCGCCGGGCCAGAGCGCCACCGCCACGGTCGACTTCTCGCCTCCCAATGGCACTTCCATAGGCACGTACATCATACCTGTAAACGCCACTACGCTAGTGGGCAACGCGATAGTGAACAGCACGGTGCTCCACGTCGTCTTCCGCATATACAACAGCAGCCAGTCCCTGTCAGGCATAACGAGCCAGCTCGACCTGCTCGACAACGGCACCGTAGCCGAGGGCGACGTCCAGCTGGCTGCATACGCCGGCATAAAGAACGCGACGCTTGAGACCATGCTGCCGGTGAGCATCGCGGCAAACGAGTCTGACGTAAGCGCGTATGGCATACCAAACAACGTCTCGACGCGCGATGGCTACTATGTCATAGACTGGTACGTAGAGAACCTCACCAAGGGCAGCACAGCCATAGCCTACTTCGAGATAACGGACCCGAACCCTGCGCTACTCGCCCTGCCCATACAGACCACGCTTACCGAGCGCTCCGCAGTGAACTCGAGCTCGCTGCTGACCGCGCTCAGCGTGACCCTGCCAGAGTTCTATACCAACTCCACCAACCAGCTGAGCATAGACCTGCTCTATACCGGCACCTCTGCGCAAGACGTCTATCTCTACCTCGTCGGGCCTCCTGGCGTGGCGATAGAGAACAGCTCGCGCACTGTGCGCGCAAGCCCGAACGAGCTGCTGGTCTCGAAGTTCAACGTCTTCACAAACTCGTCTCCAGGCACCCTGCTCTTTTACGCCTATGCCATCACCGCTGGGGCGAACGTGACCTACACCCTGCCGGTGCGCGTGGTGCAGCGCCAGGCGCAGCTCTCCCAGTCCTCGCCCGTCGGCGCTGTCATCTCCTCAACGCTTGGAGAGGCTAGGTATTACCTCTATGCCGCCATAGCTGCAGTCGCAATCGCAGTGATATGCCTCATCGCGGCCAGGGGGCGCGGGCGTGCAAGGTATTCCAAGGAGCGGGCCAACAGGCTGGTCATGATGCGCGAGAGGATAAAGCGCGAGATAGATGGCCATGGATAAGCCGTTCGTGATAAGGGTGTCGTCTCAGAAGGGCGGCGTCGGGAAGACGACGATAGCTGTCAACGTGGCGGTGGCGCTCTCAAGGCACGGATACAAGACTCTTCTCATAGACGCCGATGCCGCCAACCCAAGCGTGGGGCTGTACCTGGGGTTCGAGGAGGTGCGCACCGGCTATCTCGACGTCGCCAAGGGCGCGGCGAAGCTCCACGAGTCGACGCTCTTCCATGCGCCCTCCGGACTGTACGTCCTGCCTGGCAAGGTGGTGACCGAACCTGTAGCGCCAGTGAAGGCGCAGATAGACGAGCTCATGCCGCAGCTCAACAGGCATGGGTACGACTTCGTGGTGATAGACACCCCTCCCGGGATACAGACCTCGAGCA
>JASHXR010000085.1 GCA_030043435.1 Microcaldota archaeon | reverse complement strand
TGTAGTTGGAGGTGTAGGTGGAGTTGTAGAACGTGAACGTGGCCACGCCTGCAGGCGTGTCGGTCTGGCTCGAGGTCATGTACTTGAGCCCTGTGAAGGTGCCGAACCTGAGGAGCGCGACTACCATAGCCCACCTCTCAGCGCCGCAGTACGGGCAGTACTCGGCACCGATATACAGCACCTCTGGCTTGCCGTTGATGGTCAGCGGGCTTGAGTTTATGCTCACCGGCGAATCGATAGTGCCCTCCTTCTCGACGCGGGTCGCATTGACCGCGTTGCTTACGCTGTTTGGCACGGTCAACTCGGCGATGAGGGATGCGGGGACGGGAACGTTGTCGAACGAGGCTAGTGATGCCCCGTGGGTGGTCGTGGTCGCGGCCGTGCTGTTGGCGTAGAGGATCAGAGACGCCGCTATCACGATTATCACTACCGCCACTATCGCGTATAGATAACGCTTCTGCATAAGGATACCGTATGGATATGCCACACAGCCTATTTAAAGGCTGCTGCGGCCTTTGCATATATTCGTACAGTGCGGCACTGGGATGGGCGCAGCGTGATAGGGCAAGACCTATCAGGTAGGAAGGGCGGTGCGGGCTACACGGCAAGGGTGGACTGGCCGTCCCTGGCAACGGGGCGTTCCAGCGCGAGGCTCCTGTTTATCGCCCTGGTTATCTCGAGCATCTTGGCCTCCCTCTGCCTCGAGATGTGGAGGTAGACCTGGTCCTTGGTGCCCCTTGCGACCAGTAGGTATATCTCGCCTGCGGCAAGCCTTCCGGTCCTTCCCCTCCGCTGTATGTTGCGTATCTCGTTCGGTATGGGCTCGTAGAAGATGACCATCTCGACGCCTGGTATGTCCATCCCCTCCTCCCCTATCGATGACGCCACGAGGATGTCGAATGCGCCGCTCCTGAACTCCGCTATCGTAGCCTTCTGCTGCTCCTGCGTTATGCCCTCCCCCTTCCCTATGAACGGCTTAGCCTTGAAGGAGTTGTTGCACAGATAGTCGGAGAGCATCTTTATGGTGGAGCGGTACTGCGCGAAGAGGATGGTCTTCCTGCCCTTGTTCTTCCCAAGTATCTCGATGACTGAGAGGACCTTCGGGTGCTCCTCGCCCCTTCCGAGCGCTGCCGACGCAGCTGCCCTTGCCGAGACTACGGCGGGGCTCTTCAGCAGGGACTCGAGAGTGCGGGACTTCTTCTCCCTCCCGTAGAGCGACTCCAGATAGGTGGAGAACGGGTATATGCCCTCAGTGACGAGCAGGTCGTACGCGTGGGAGAGGTTGAGCAGCTTGGTGTAGCTGAACATGGCCGCGTACTTGTAGCTGTTCGTAGGCAGCCTGGAGATCTGGTCGCCCAGCGCTATCAGCCTGCCGCGCGGTATGGACTCGATGCTTGCGGAGCGGAAGAGCCCGAGCTTGTGCAGCCCTGCCAGCGAGCCTGTCAGCTCGGGCCTCAGCGCAGAGGCGATCTGCCTGAGCGTGGGGCTCAGCTCGACCTCGACTATGTGCACGTTCTTGGGCATCACGTAGCGTGCCACGTCGGGGTCTGTGGAGACGCGCACCTCTATCTGCCTGATTCCCAGCGTCTTCACAAGTGCAGAGATGCGCTCCTTCTTCCCGCCTGGCGACGCGGTTAGCCCTACGGCGAGTATGTTGCGCGCCGCGCACTCGTTCGCGATGTACGTATACGCATATCTACCAACCGCCCTGTGGCACTCGTCGAATACCACGGAGCCGAATGAGGAGAGGGAGATGTTGCCGGCCTTGAGGTCGTTCGCCACGGTCTGAGGCGTAGCCACGATGACCTGCGCGGCCTCTTCTGCATCCTTCCTCTTCCCCTTTCCGACGGCACCGGTGAGCAGGAGCATCTTCTCGGCAGGTATGTTGAGCAGCCTGGAGAGGGAGGAGAGGTGCTGCTCCGCGAGGGGCTTCGTCGGTGCGAGGAAGAGCGCCTTCCTTCCGTGCGAGAGCGAATGTGCGATTATGCCGGCGCCTATCACGGTCTTGCCGAGCCCAGTGGGCAGGACCACAAGCGTGTTCCCGCGATCCAGCACCGACCTTATGATGTTGAACTGGTACTCCCTGAACTCTATCGACTCGAGGTTGAGGAACTCTGCCACGCGGCCCAGACCGTACCATCTGCCGTCGACAGTCATGGAAGCGCCAGTAGTGATACCCTCGCAAGGGTTATAAGCTTGGGGTGGCATATCCTACCGCGCCGCAGTAGCTCAATCTGGGTGAGCGTCCCGCTGAAGACGGGAAGATTGTTGGTTCAAATCCGACCTGCGGCAATCACTCCTCGTAGATTAAGGAAGGCTTACTGCGGCAGGGACTGGATTAACGCTGATTCAAATCCGCACAGGTTTTCAGGTTTATTGGCTGTTTTGCATCAAAAATGTTATAAGCAAGCTGTCCGAAAATATATCATGAGGAAACGCAAGTTGTGGACGAGGTTAAGCTCGTAGATAACGAGATTCGAGACTAATGCAAGAACTTGGGATTTGATGGAATCACTAACCAAAGAGGACATTATAGAGATAAACAAGAAAGTCGGTGAAAAGGCACGGTTATTAATGAGGCTAACCTAGAATTTGCAGTCCATAAATTAGACAGAAACGCTGCAATAGGCAAGAAGGCAGCAATGTTACTGTGCGATTTGATAACTTCGCACGTATTTCTTGATGGGAACAAAAGAACTGCATTTGTAAGCGCAGTAACTTTGTTAGAGATGACTGGAAAGAAACTTAACATGAAAGATGACGATGCTCTTGATTTAGTTTATGGCATTGCAAACAGCAGGTATAATATACCTGAAGCTGAAGGCATACTTAGTAAGTGCATGGAATGAGAGCCTTTGTAGAAAAGATAGTAAACAGGATAATATCCGAAAGGAAAATGCTCCTTAAGGAATTGGCTAGCGAAGCTTATGCGCAGAAGTTAAGGCAGGCTCACTGATTCGTAGCACATTGTAGCCATAGGATAGATGATTGCGAAGACGAGTGAGTAGTCTGTCGTGGCAGCCTGCGGCGCGGCGCTTAGGTTCGTATGAGCGGCTAACACGGCAGCGGCGGGTATGGAGTTGGAGATGCCTAGGCCACTGGCTGCGCTGTGGCGCGCGGGGGTGAGTGCAGGCGCACGAGGTAGATGAGCATGTCGCGCGGAGACGCTATCATGATATCGGGCAGGGCCGTGAGAGGGAAGGGGGAGGGGGCGCACTTCGTCGGCCTTCCCGGATACAGATCGCAATTCATAAGTAAACTCGGCATAGACCCGTACCTCGGCACGCTCAACGTGAAGCTCTCTGGCGTGAATCTGACCAGGCTGCTTAGGATAAAGTCAGCAGGAGGCATCGCGGTCAGGGGATTCAGGAAGGGCAGCGCAACGTTCGGCGGGGTCAGATGCTACATGGCGGAGATCTCAGGTGTGAGGTGCGCGTTGGTGATCCCTGAGCGCACGACGCATACCGACACTGCTGAGATAATATCCTCGGAGAGGCTCTGGACGCGGCTCGGGCTTAGCGAGGGGGAGAGGGTGCGCGTCAGCGTCTTCCTGTAGCTAGCCGCTTACTTCTATGACTAACTGACCCTTAGACCTAGCCGGGGTAGATTCAGAGAGCACAGAAGCGGCAGGTGTCTCTGCGTGTCAGGATGTCTTCCTGGCTGTGGTGCGCGCGTCGATGCCGAGGTGAGGCAGTATCGCAGCGAGGTTCTTCTCCTTTATCACTATATGCGCCTTCTCAAGCACCTTCTGCTTGTGGCAGTTGAAGGCTATGGCAAGGCCCACCCTCTGGAAGACAGGCGCGTCGTTTATGTCGTCGCCTATGTAGGCGCACTCCTTCATGCTTACCCTGTTGATCTGGGCTATGTACTTGACGAACTTGACCTTGTCCTTGTAGTCAGTGGCGAAGGCCTTCCAGTCCTTCAGCAGCCCGTTCTGGCCGAACTCAAGATCGCACTGTGCCATAGCGTAGTTTATGCCGAACTCGTCCTTGACCCTCTGCGCCAGGGCTCCGAAGCTGCCGCTCACCGTACCGGTGGTGACCCTCGCCGCCCTCAGGGCGCTGAACGTCTCGGCGACCCCTGGCATGAGCACCCTCGACTTGATGATGGTATCGAAAGTCTTTGCGTCAAGGCCGCGGGCCTTGAGCACGCAGAGGGCCGCATCGCTCCAGTCGGTGTAGGACCTGAAGCCCTTCTTGACGTAGATGTCGCGGAGGCGCTCGTGCAGGTCGTAGATGCCGAGCTCGTCGAATACCGCGTCCCAGGAGCTAGACGCCACGATGTCGTCCCTGGAGCTTATGGTGGGCTTCTCGAATATGACGCCGTCCAGGTCGAAGACCACTACCTTGAATGGTGATGCCATGCACCTAATTGCACATCGGAATTTATTAAATGTGGCGTAAGGGCCTGGCCGCGAACCTGGTCGTCTCGGAAGGCGCAGGGTGGCATCGCGATGCAGGGATATAAGCCTTGGGTGCGGATAGCTTTAGTGCATATGCAACTCATCTCGCTTCTCTTGATGTGGATCGCCGCAGCTGTGGTAGCAGCGGCCATATTAGCCGTGCTGAGGGCGCAGAGAAGGCGGAGGGGCGCGGGCTTCTGACCCGACAGATTAAATACCTATTGCGCACATATCTCCTGCTGCATATGCGAGTGTAGTCTAGCCTGGTAGGACTTTGCCTTGCCAAGGCAAGAACCCGGGTTCAAATCCCGGCACTCGCATCTCCTCGCGCAGGGCCATTGATCCGTAGCCGGAGAAGGGCGGCCAGAGGACCATGGGTATAAATACGTTCTTGACGCAAGATATACAGGACGTCTATGAAAACATATTCTGGTTCGGGAAGCGCGATTATAGTAGACGTGATCGTGGCAGTGCTGCTCGGCGTCATAGCCACACTGTTTTACGGGATAGTGGCCGGAGCGGCCTTGTTCCTCTTTAGTCTCCTTGTCCTTCTTGCGATGTCAATAAGGGTAATAAGCGAGTGGAACCGCATGCCTGTGCTCAGGCTGGGGAGGTACCAGGGGATAATAGGCCCTGGATTCGTCACTATAATGCCTATAATAGAATCGACTCCGTACGTGCTTGACCTGAGGGTCATAAGCACTACGTTCAGTGCAGAACAGACCCTTACAAAGGACAATGTGCCTGTGAATGTGGATGCGATACTCTTCTGGCAGGTCGTCGATACCGAAAAGACGGTGCTGAACGTGCAGTCGTATTTTGACTCTATGCAGCTGGCAGCGCAGACAGCCTTAAGGGACATAATAGGCAAATCGAACCTCACAGACATGCTTGCGGGAAGGGATGTGATAGGGAAGGACATCCAAGACCTGATCGAAGAGCGCGCGGAGAGCTGGGGGGTAAAGGCGATACAGGTGGAGATAAGGGACGTGAAGATACCGCAGGACCTTCAGGATGCGATGGCAAGAGTGGCCACGTCGGAGAGGGAGAAGGATGCGAGGGTCATACTTGCGGAATCGGAGTCGCTTGCAGCAGATAAAATAATAGAGGCTACGCAGAAGTACCATAAGGACCCGTATGCGATGCAGCTCAGAGCCCTCAACATGATGTACGAGATAAGCCTTAACGGCAAGAACCTGATGGTGTTCATACCCACAGACAGCAAGGGCTTCAGCATACCGACTCCGATAGGCATAATGGGCATACAAGACCTGCAGAAGGAGCTGCAGAAGCAGCGCGTGACCAATAAGCCAGGCACTACAGAAGCAAAGCCAGGTAAGAAAAGGCAGCCAAAACCGGTTTAGCGGTACAGCCTTACCCTCCAGGCTGGGGGCTGCGGCGCAGGTACCGTGAGTAGAACACTATCCCTGCGATCGTCTTCATGTCCACGCCTCTGCTCTTCCTGACAAGTTCGAGGGCTCTCTCCGCGGTCATCGGCCTCAGCAGTATCTTCTCGGTGGCTTCTCTCCTGGTCTGCGTCTTGTAGAGGCCAGT
>JASHXR010000084.1 GCA_030043435.1 Microcaldota archaeon | reverse complement strand
GGGCTTGGGGCTGAAGATGTCCCCGGTCCTCATCAGCTCGTCCATGTACCTCTTCGCCGTCTGGCCGTCAAGGCCCGCCTTCTCCGCCTCCTCCAGTACCCGCAGTATCTTGGCGCCGTCCTCCTCCTTCTCAAGCCTCTTTATTATCTCGCGCAGCTTCACTATCTTGTCCACCTTCTCGTGCGAGAGCCCTGAAGTGAGTATGTCTATGTCCTTCCTGCCGCCCCTGTCCACGGCCAGGGTGTTGAGCATGTACTCGACAAGGGAGATGCCGAGCTCCGAGTCCCTGACCTCTATCGAGGTCGAGAGGCGCGACTTGGCGCTGGCCTCGGCGAGCCTTATGAGGCCCTCGATCTGCCTCGGGGTTATCGGGGTGACCCCCTCCTTCATCCCGAGCTTCCTCAGCTCCAGGTAGTACGCCTCTATCCTCTTCGAGGCCTCGGGGGTGAGCCGCGGCCGTATGCTCTTCCTGGCATAAGCGACGTACTTCCTGAGCATCGGCGACTCGATTGGCGGCGCCTCGACCTGCTGGTACTCCTGGATCTGGGAGAGCTTGGCGCCTGACGCGGCGTGCTGTACGAGTATGTGCTCGGCTATCTGCTTGTCCAGCTCCTCGTCGAGCACGTCGGTTATCGGGAAGATGAGGTCGAAACGCGAGAGGAGAGCGGGCGGTATCTCGAACTGCTCCGCAGGCAGCATGTTCCTGTCGAACCTGCCGAACTTAGGGTTCGCCGCGGCGAGCACCGAGGTCTTCGCGCTGAACTTGGCGACGATGCCGGCCTTGGCCACGCTTATCGTCTGGGACTCCAGAGCCTCGAGCAGCGAGGACTTGTCCTCGTCGCTTATCTTCGAGAACTCGTCGATAGCGACGGATCCGCCGGATCCCAGGACCAGCGCGCCTGCCTTCAGGGTCCAGCCGCCCTCGGCGAAGTCGTCGCGCTCGGCGCTCGCCGTCAGGCCTGCCGAGGTGGTGGACTTCCCGCTCACATAGATGCCCTTCGGCACTATCGACGTTATCGACTGCAGCAGCCTGGTCTTCGCGCTGCCAGGGTCTCCGATGAGGAGTATGTGTATGTCGTTCCTTATCCGCCCGCCGTCCACGAGCGTCTTGTCCGGAGTGCCGCCGAAGAGCTGGAGCGCGAGCGCCTGCTTTATCTCGGAGTAGCCGTATATCGACGGCGCTATCGACTTCGCTATCTTCTCGAAGATGTGCGGGTCCTTGGCCATCTCCTCTATCTCCTTCTCCTCATCCTGCGTTATGTCTATCTCGGCGAACTCCCTCTGCTTCTGCTGTATTGATATGGCGTCGAAGAACATCGTGAAGAGCGGGCGCTCCTCCTAGCCCCTGAAGGACTTCCTCGGCTTTATGCGCAATACGCCTGTTATCTCGACCCTGTCTCCAGGGGTGACGGTATTGACCATGTCGTCCTCGAGCCAGACCTCGAGCTGCCACGTGGGCGTGGAGCCCTTGAGCTTCTCCAGCGGGTCCTGCACTGCTATCCTCTGCAGGTTGACGAACTCAGACTCGCCGCTGAGCTGCTTGAGCGCCCTCCTCTTGCACTGGGGGCAGATCTCCGGCTCGGCCTCGGCCTCGAGCTCCACCTTCGTGACCGAGTTGCAGAAGGTGCACTTGAACACCCCTATGCTGACCTTCGGGGTTATCTCTGCGCGCTTGACCACCAGTGAGTCGAGCGCGAGGAGCTTGCCTATGTACTCCGAGCCTACGTCCTGTATCATGGGCATGCCGGCGCCTGTGCCGAAGAAGCGGGCGTGCACCGGCTGCTTTGCCTCTGGGTTCGGGTTCAGCCTTGCGAGCGCGGCCCTGGCCCTCGGCAGAATCACGTCGGGGGTCTCGATCAGGCCGGATGCGAGGTCGATGTCGAACCGCTCGAGGTCCCGTATGTCGAGCATCAGGCCCCTCTTCTTCGGGTAGCCCAGGTAGAGCTCGTCTAGCTTGGCCTGGTAGTAGGTGGAGTAGAACTCGAGGAACTTGTCCTCTATTATCTTCGCCTCGAGGGCATTATCGTTGGTCTCTTCGGCCATGCCACCACTCGGCGCGCGGTTGATGCATGACGCGCCTGCATCTTAATCCCAGTCAAGGAATAAAAAGGCCATGCGAGTTGCGGAATAGTGGAATTGTACCGGAACGGATGCGCAGCCTAATAAAGGTTTCGAATGGCTTCTCTCGGATAAAAGCCGAGGGGCCAGCTACTGTTTTCCCATCGGCCTGGTCTGGCCTGCGCCGCCGCCCCTCTGCTCCGGGGCTTTGTTGGGTAAAGATAACTCTTGTCGGTTTAAGGTCTTTCTGTCTGGATTCTTGATAAGGCAGTATATACACGTTGTCTTGTTATTATATATGGCTATATATAGAAAAGTTAATTTAATGTAAATTTATGGCTCTTTTATCCTTAAAACGATATATTTATATATGAAATAGCTCTTTATTATATCATGCGAAAATATGAGATGCTGAAGGTAATTCTTCAATCGCAGAATGGTATAAGTCCAAACGGCCTTTCGAAGAGGTTAGATATAGCGTTGCCTAATGTCTATACATACTTGGCTCAGCTTCTATCGGAAGGACTCATCACAAAACTTAAAGACGGCTCTTACACTGCTAACAAAACAAATGAAAAGACTGGACAATTAATGGACCTGCAAGCAATGAGTCCAGACAATTTCCATAAACTAATTTCAGTGGATTTTAAACTAGTGTTAGAACAATTATGCAAAAATCTAAAAACAGAGGGGGCGTCACTTACAGAATATCAGTCCAGTCAAATAGAAAACATAGCCATCCCATTGCGTATCGCGCTAAAAATATCCAAACGCCCTGTAGTCTATTCCTTGAAACTAAATGAGAGTCTGGTAGCCACTTTGCTTAGATATCATGACTTAGAGCCGACTTTTACCATACTCGACTTCCAAAAAATGATCGGAGGTTTGCGTTTAGTAAAACCAAGGGACATAAACAAGCCCATAAAAAGTGACTCGGAAGTAAAGGAAATGTGCGATAGGTTCTACAAGGAAAACAAGGATGACTTAATCTCCAGGGTCTCGGAGTTTAAATTAGACGACAGACTGACTGAACTTTTAAAAGTAGCTAACGATACCAATAAAGAGTACACGTTATTCGTTAATGCATTGGATGAGAACACCAGAGTGACATTGAAAGACCAATGGGAAAAAAGATACATATACAACACAAACAGCATAGAGGGGAACACTATGAGCGAGGACGAAGTCAATGAATTTCTCAAAAACGGGAAAGAGCCTGAGGAGATATCGCGAAGAGAGATATATGAGACCAGCAATACCTCAGAGGCACTCCGATTTCTTAAAATAAAATCTAATGAGGATATAGACCAAGATTTAGCTAAAGAACTGCATTTCATGATACAGAAGAACATAGACGAAACCCCAGGAAATTACAAAAATATCTATAATTACATCAGACCAAACAGCCCAACTACCCCTCCCCAGCACGTAAAACAGAGGATGGAGGATTTAATTGAATGGTATAAGAAAAATGAGGGAAAGACGCACCCATTTATACTGGCCTCAATATTTCATATGCAATTCGAGACTATCCATCCATTTGCGGATGGAAATGGGAGGGTGGGGAGATTACTAATGAATCACATCCTAATGCGCAATAATCACTTGCCCGTCACAATCATGGAAAAAACTAGGCAAAATTATTATAGGGCACTGGAGAATGGAAGCCTACAACAATTTTTGCTTTATTCTCTAAGCGGATTTATTGAAGAATACAAACGATAGACTGTCGAGATGGTGGCCTCTGTCGGTAAAATCGTATTAAACCGGCAAAGCCCCATCATGGCCATGGTAGGCGCTGGCACAGGAGCAGGGGGAAGCGTTATAAATCTTTTGATATAAATACCTTACGGCATGCACGTCACTGTTAGTGCTCGTTTTAGGTGGATCTTTGGCAGGTAGGAGTGACCACGAAATCGTACCGGTACATGAGATACTCAAGCTTAAGGAGGTCAATGAGCTACTGGAAGGCAAGAAGATAACGCTCGAGAACCTGCCGAAGATACTCGAGAGCGACCCGCAGTGCAAGAGGCTCGGGGCGAGGCAGGGCCACGTCGTCAGGATAAACAGGCGCGAGAACGGGAGCGCGTATCCTTATTACAGGGTAGTTGTGGAGGGCTGAGCCCCTCTGCGTCGTGATTGCATGAAGCAGTACGGATTGCTGGACTCGTACCTAAACACCGCGCCGCTGGTCTCGCACCAGGTCGAGAGCTTCAACAGGTTCCTCGACAGCAGCATACAGAAGGTTGTGGCGAGGCAGAACCTCATCGAGCCGAGCGTGGAGGGCTTCGCGCTGAAGCTCGGCCGCATCAGGCTGGACCGCGTCTCCATAATAGAGTCGGACGGCTCGAGGAGGGCTATCCTTCCGAACGAGGCGAGGCTCAGGAACCTCACCTATGCTACCCCAATCTTCATAGAGGTCGTGCCAATCATAAGGGGCATAGAGAAGACCGCTGCATATGGGGAGGTCTTCGTCGGCGAGCTCCCGGTCATGGTCAGGTCCAGCCTCTGCAACACGAGGACGATGGCGAGGAGCCAGCTGGTCGAGAACGGCGAGGACCCTGACGACCCTGGCGGCTACTTCATAATCAAGGGCGTCGAGCGCGTGCTCATAGGCCTGGAGGACGTCGCTCCGAACCGCATAATAACCACCAGGGAGGGAGACGGGCGCGAGACCAAGAGCAGGGTCTTCTCGACCACCCCTGGCTTCAGGGCGCGCTGCGTACTCACGAGGAACCAGAACGGCGCCTACACCGTGGACTTCCCCACCACGTCCAAGGGGCTCGACCTCATCCTTGTGCTCCGCGCGCTGGGCATGCGCGTCGAGGAGATGCTCGAGTCAGCGTCAGACCTGCTCCCGTTCAAGAACGACCTGCTGCTCAACATAGAGACGAGCGAGGCGAAGGAGCTCGCGCCGAAGGAGTCGCTCCTCGAGCTCGGGAAGATGGCGGCGCCGGGCCAGGCTGAGAAGTACCAGGAGAAGAGGGCAGAGATGCAGCTCGACAACTACCTGCTGCCGCACATAGGCGGGAGCGAGGCAGAGAGGATGGAGAAGGCCAAGTACCTTATACAGATGGCGAGGAAGGCGACCATAATAGGGAACAAGCTCGCAAGGCAGGACGACAAGGACCACTACGCGAACAAGCGCGTCAAGTTCTCGGGAGAGCTGATGGAGGAGCTCTTCGCCTACGCGTTCCGCTTCTTCGTGAAGGAGGTCAAGTACCAGATAGAGAGGACGAGCGCGAGGGGCAGGAAGCTCTCCATACAGGCGATAATCAACCCTGACACGCTGACCGAGAAGATAGCGTACGCGATGGGTACAGGCACGTGGGTGGCGGGCCAGACAGGAGTGTCGCAGGTGCTCGACAGGACGAACCTGATAAGCACGTACACGCACCTGCGCAGGGTCAAGTCCCCGCTTGCGAAGAAGCACCCGCACTTCAGGGCCCGCGACGTCCACGGCACGCAGTGGGGCAAGATCTGCCCGTCTGAGACTCCGGAGGGCCAGGAGGTCGGGCTCACCAAGTACCTCGCGATGATGGCCAAGGTCACCGTAGGCGCTGAGGAGGCTCAGATAGAGCAGAGGCTGGCAGAGCTGCGCAAGCCCAAGGGAGAAGAGAGCGAGGGAGGGCGTGAGACGATTGAGGCGAGGAGGGCGCAGGAGCCTGCGCAGGCTGCAGCGCAGGGACAGGCGCAGCGGGCCGTGGAGCTTGAAGAGTGATGATGATGGCGAAGGAAGCGAACCAGAAGTACTACCTCTACCTGAATGGGAGGATAATGGGCCACGTCGAGGACCCGCAGGCCTACGTCAGGGAGGTAAGGGAGGCGAGGCGGAAGGGCCTTGTCTCCGGCGAGGTCAACATCGCGCTGGTGGAGAGGCTTAACGCGATAAACATAAACACGGACAAGGGCAGGATAAGGAAGCCGTACGTGATAGTCGAGAACTCCAGGCCGAGGATAACGCCGGAGCTGGTCGAGAAGCTCAGGAAGCGCGAGATTGACTTCAACTACCTCCTCAGGAACGGCATAATCGAGTACCTCGACGCTGAGGAGGAGGAGAACGCCATAGCCGCGTTCGACGAGGAGTCCATAACCGGGGCTACCACGCACATGGAGCTCGACGTCTCCGCCATCTTCGGCTTCACGGTCAACTCCTCGCCCTTCCCGGAGCACAACAACATAGCGAGGCACGCTATGCTCGCCAACTTCACGAAGCAGGCTGAGGGGCTCTACGCCTCTAACTTCAACCTGAGGTTCGACTCGCGCTCCTATCTCCTCTTCTACCCGCAGGCGCCGATAGTGACCACAACAGCGTATGAGGGCGTGAACATAAAGCGCCACCCGAGCGGGCAGAACCTGGTCGTCGCGCTCACCACCTATTACGGATACAACATGGCCGATGCCGTTGTCATAAACAGGGCTGCGGTGGACCGCGGCCTCGGAAGGTCCATCTTCTACAAGACGTATGTGGACGAGGAGAGGAGGTACGCAGGGGGGCAGAGGGACAGGTTCAAGATACCGCCGGCCACTGCGGAGGGGTACATGGGCGAGCACGTCTACTCAAAGCTCGGCGACGACGGCGTGATAGAGCCGGAGATGCATGTTGAGGAGGGCGACGCGCTAATAGGGAAGGTCGCGCCGCCGCGCTTCCTCGAGGAGAACATTGGAGCCGGAGGGCTGGAGGAGAAGATGCGCGACGACTCGTCTGTGCTCAAGACAGGAGAGTCGGGAGAGGTAGACAGCGTCATCTTCACAGAGTCCACAGGCGCCACGCGCATAGTCAAGGTCAGGGTCAGGAGCCTCAGGGTGCCGGAGAAGGGGGACAAGTTCGCGTCCAGGCACGGACAGAAGGGCGTAGTCGCGATGGTAGTGCCGCCGGAGGAGATGCCGTTCAGCGAGGAGGGCATCGTGCCCGACCTGCTTCTCAACCCGCACTCGATACCTACCAGGCTGACCTTCGGCCACCTGCTCGAGGAGCTCGCGGGCAAGGCCGGGGCCGTTGATGGCAAGGTCATAAACGGCACAGCGTTCGCCGAGAAGGGCTCAGTGCGCATGGAGGACTACAGCAAGATGCTTGAGAAGCACGGCCTCGACAGGAATGGCGAGGAGGTGCTCTACGACGGGATAACGGGGGCGAGGTTCAAGGCCCTCATCTTCACTGGCGTGGTATACTACAACAGGCTCTACCACATGGTGAGCAACAAGATGCAGGTCAGGTCCAGGGGCAAGGTGCAGATCCTGACGCACCAGCCTACCGAGGGCAAGGCGAGGCAGGGTGCGCTGAGGTTCGGAGAGATGGAACGCGACGCGCTCATAGGGTACGGAGCGAGCCTGCTGCTCAAGGAGAGGCTCCTCGACCAGAGCGACAAGACCACTGTGCTCATCTGCAAGGGGTGCGGCGACCTCGGCTACTACGACAGGATAAAGAAGGTAGCGGTATGCCCGCTCGACGGCTCCTCCTCCTTCGAGGAGGTAGAGATAAGCTACGCCTTCAAGATCCTGCTCGACGAGATAAAGTCGCTGCACATAATGCCGAGGATAAAGCTCAACGTGTGATCACGATGCATGCAGAGGTAATAGAGAACGTGAAGTTCGGGATAGTCTCCCCTGAGACGACGAAGAAGCTGAGCGTGGTCAAGCTCAGCGTCTCCGACACATACAACGAGGACGGATACCCGATAGACGGCGGGCTGCTCGACCAGCGCCTCGGCGTTATCGACCCGGGCCTCGTCTGCAAGACCTGCGGCGCAAGGGCCAAGTCCTGCCCCGGCCACTTCGGCCACATCGAGCTCGTCAGGCCGGTCATACACTCCGAGTTCGCCAAGATAATATACATGCTCCTGCAGTCGACGTGCGGCAAGTGCCACCGCATCCTGCTGAGCGACGACGGCGTGAGGGAGGTGAAGGAGAAGAAGGCCGAGATAGTGGCGCTCGAGGCCGAGGAGATGACAGGCGAGGAGATAGCCGAGCACGGAGAAGAGGTCGACGGGAAGAAGGGCGCCAAGTCCATACTCAAGAAGATAAGGAACGTCAAGAAGTGCCCGCACTGCGGCGCTGCGCAGGAGCGGATACGCTTCGCCTCTCCGACGTACTTCAACTCCGGTGAGAGGAGGCTCAAGCCCGATGAGATACACGACCTGCTCTCCGGGATAAGGGGCGACGACCTGGCGGTGCTGGGGATAGACCCGGAGGGCAGCAGGCCAGAGTGGCTCATACTCACGCTCCTGCTCGTGCCCCCTGTCAACGTGCGCCCGTCGATAACGCTCGAGAGCGGGGAGAGGAGCGAGGACGACCTCACGCACAAGCTTGTCGACATAATGAGGATAAACCAGAGGCTGGCGCAGAACATCAACGCAGGCGCGCCGCAGATAATCATAGACGACCTCTGGGAGCTGCTGCAGTACCACGTGACCGCATACTTCAACAACGAGACATCGGGCATACCGCCGGCGAGGCACAGGAGCG
>JASHXR010000001.1 GCA_030043435.1 Microcaldota archaeon | reverse complement strand
CGCCCGTCTGTCACTACGGTCTCGTGCCCTTTCAGCAGCACGACGGCGCCGAGGCGCCTGGAGAGCGTTACAGCCGCGTCTATCCTCTCTGCGAGGCGCATCCCGCTCGCGTCGACCCCAGAGACGGACTCGAACTCCCTGTCCTGAGGAGTTATGACCGCGTTCTGGCCGGGCCGTAGCTCCATGTACCTTATAGCGCGTATCGCATCGGCGTCTATCACGGTCTTCCTCTTTAGGGAGGCGCAGAGGTCGAGCATCCTGGCCACTGCCCTCAGCGCCTTCTCTTCCCGCCCTATCCCCATGCCTATCACCACCGAATCTGCTCTCCGTATAGCCCCCTCTACCTCTTCGTTGAAGACGACGCGGTCCCTGCCAAGGTCATTCACGACTATTACAGGCGACTGCGACCTGACTATCGGGGCGATGGAGCTTGGCACGTATGCGACGGCATAACCTGCGCCGACCCTCAGCGAGGCGAGCATGTTCTGTGCTGCAAGGGAGGCGAGGGTCGGAGCTCCGTGATAGCGCCTGCTGCCGGCTATGATGACCGCTACGCCGCGGTCCGCCTTGTCTGTGAAGAGGCTCTTCGGCACAGCAGCCTTCCTCATCTCCTTCTCGCCAATCAGCATGCTCCTCGCATCGTAGCGCATATGCATCACGCACCTGCCGCTTCTTGGCAGGGATGGTAGCGACTGGAGCCCTTCAGTGAGCCGCCCATTATCGGGGTTCGGAGAGCTATGACTGTATGCTGGAGCCTCCGCCGCCCCCTCCGAATCCGCCGAGCCCGCCCAGCCCGCCAAGCAGAGGCCCGCCGACAATGCCCTGGTTAGCCCCCTGGCCCCGTGCAAGAAGGAGCTCCAGCACCACAAGGAACTCGAGCAGCGTCTGCGTCGGCACAGTAGTCCCTGTAACGTCAATCCTGTACGAGTTCAGTGCGAGCTGCGAGAGCTTGCCAAGGACGCCGCTCGCGCTAAGGTTCCGCGAGACGCGTGCGAGAGCGTTCCCAGACGCGTCGTTTATGCTTATCTGCCTGTCGAGAAAGTTCCCTGTCGCAGTCGCGATCAGGTTTCCCGATGCGTCCTTTATCTCGATGTTTAGGCCTCCTGACGAGAAGAGCTTCATAGGCTCCTTGACCACTGCCTTCACAGGGTCCTTCGGCCCGCCGGCATGTATGTCATACTCAGGCGTTGCTGCGATTATCTTGTGCGTGACCGTAGAGAGCACCTTCCCGTCCATCGTCTGCAATGGCTGCTCAGTGACGAAGGCCTTCCCATCCGACTTAAGCACCTGGTTCCCTTCTGCATCTGCGAAGCTCAGCTTGAGGCCCCCGAAACCGCTTTTCCTCTGGACGATATACGAGCTCAAAGAGAGCGGGTCTGCCATGAGTCTCATCTTTGCACGCAAGAGTTTAAGAACCTTATGCGGCGCCTGGATAAGCCGGCTATCCGCACTCGCGACCCTCGTTAAGCAGCCCTGTGCCTGCGGTCCGCAGAATCTACGCATGCAGGCAGTATGGCAGGTACAGGTGCGCCGTGTGCAGCGTAAATGCAGTGGTCACAATAGTGACCGGCCGCTGATACAGCGGCTCAGCCTCTCCTCGCAAACCGGTTTATATATTTATAGTGAGAACAGTATAGTGAGAACTAGATGGCGTTCATGCCGCTGCGTGATGTGCATGCAGCGGCAGCAGAGTCCCGGCGCTCCTCGGGTAATCTCATGGTAAAGGTCTATAAGTACAACAACAAGCTGGCTATCTACCTTCCCTTCGACGTGGTGAAGGACCTGGCCCTCTCGGAGGGCGACGAGATCGACTTCTTCCAGTTCAAGGACAACACCTTCATCTTCGCGAAGAAGGCAGACATAGCCTCGATGCTGGCCGGAGGCGGGATGGCGCAGCAGGCGGAGCGCCAGCCAAGGGAGGAGAGAGGAAGAGAGGCAAGGCAGAGCGCAGGGGGAGGAGAGAGGCAGGAGCTCTCGCAGGACGAGATAGCAGTGCTGAAGAAGCTCGACACGCTCAGGTACAACCTGCGCACACCGGCCAATGTCGAGAAGATGCTAAACGCAGACGAGACGAGGATACTGAAACAGCTGGAGAAGGAGCGGGCCGTGGAGCTCTACAGGAGCGGGAAGGCGAACGCTACAGTATACAGCATAAGCAGGAGCGTCTACGACAGGTTCCTGATGAGGAAGGGGCGCGCGGCTCCGCAGGCGCAGCCAAGGCAGGCCGAGGGCGCGTGGAGGATGGCGCAGCGACAGGCCGCACCCTCGAGCTCTGACGACGAGAGCATAAAGGCGCTCGAGAAGCAGGGCTTCATCGTGCTCCAGACCGAGGGCGAGGCCGCGTCCGTCTCTGCCGCGCTCGAGGAGAGCATAAGGCACGGCGAGGTGATAGGCACGCGCGGCTTCAACAGGAAGTTCTACATCATGCTTAGGCCGTTCCTCGCCAAGCACTCGGCGCAGATAGCGAAGGAGCTGGGCAGGGGGGAGATGAGGGTCGCGGAGATAGCAGAGAGGGCGTCAATCGCGGAGGACGGGGCGCGCGCGGTGCTCTACTACATGGCGGAGAGCGGCGAGATAATCGAGAAGAAGAGGGAGCTCTTCAGGCTCGCTTAGACAATCTGTTGCTGTAGCGCGCAGGTTCCCTCGAGGCCGTGTCGCTACACAGCTGCGATGTGGTCTAGTATCAGCATGACTATGGCGAAGACCCCGACCGCTATCAGCACCACCTTGGCGTTGAGCCTCGGCCCCCGCTCAGGCGCGTCGTAGAAGCTGAGTATGCCTGCCTGCTGCTGCGGGGTGTTAAGGCTCGCCATCATCTCACATGGCTCTCTTCTCCGCGAAGCTATATATTCCTTGCGCTCCGATTAAGAGCTGTATCTCCAAGGCGGCACAGCTTGATTGCAGCATGCGCGCCTGGTATCCGGTGAGGCAGAGCCATGATGCGCATACAGGGGCCGCTTGGGGTAGAAGTCCCACGCGCGGTCTCGTCGTCACTGCAGGCTGTAAGGAGGAGGATCGCAGGACTCGGCCTCGCCGAGTTCAGGGAGAGGGAGCTCTATGTCCCATCTACCTACCTGCTGGGCCAGGAAGGCAAGCTGATGCGCCCGTCCCTGGTGCTCATGGGCGCCTATGCCACTGACCAGAGGCCCGCGCGCTTTGTCGACCTCGCCGTGGCAGTGGAGCTCCTCCACACCTCGTCGCTCATACACGACGACATAATAGACAAGGACAGGATGCGGAGGGGGGTCGATGCCGTCCACGTCAGGTACGGCAGCGAGTCTGCGATACTTGCAGGCGATGCGCTGATCGCCAAGGCGATAAACCTCTCTGCGCCATACGGCGAGCGTGTCATGAGCGTCACCTCAGAGGCCGCGCTGGGCATGTGCGCAGGCGAGGCCCTGGACTACGCCTTCCAGAAGCGCGGCAGGATGGCCAGCGTGGCCGAGTATACGAGGATCGCGGAGCTGAAGAGCGCCCTGCTTATCGCGATGTGCTGCAGCGTGGCAGCTGTGTACAGCGGCAGCGGAGCGCAGCGCCGCCTCTACTCGTTCGGGATGAGGATGGGCATCGCGTTCCAGATGCACGACGACATCACGGAGCATATGGAAGGCAGGAAGGAAGGAGCAGCGCGCAGGGCGGGGAGGTTCAGGCCCGACATCGTCGCGACGCTGGGCGCAGGAGGGCGCGACGGCAGCGCGCTGCAGAGGGCTGTCAGGCTGCAGAACAAGTATATAGACGAGGCGATAGGCGCGCTGGGCAGCGTAAGCCACGCGAAGCTCCTCTCAGGATATGCAGATGCGCTCAGGCTCCGGACCGCTACTTCAGCCCGGTGACGATGAACCCTACGCCAGTGGCGAGCGGCCTCTCCCTCACCTGCCTGAAGCCGCACGACCTCAGCGCGCGTATGGCCCCCTTCTTGTCGAAGTGGCCTATGCTGTAGAGGAGCCACTTGTACGCGTCGATGCCGATGAGGTAGCCGAGAGGCCGCATCAGCACGCCGAAGCAGAGGTGGAAGAGGAACCGCTGGCGCGCGAGGTCTGGCTCTGCCATCTCGAGTATGACGAACCTGCCGTCCTTCTTCAGCACCCTGCGGAGCTCGCTGAAGAACCTTGGCAGCTCGTCGAAGTTGCGCAGCGCGAACGCGCACGTGGCGACATCGAATGACGAGTCGGGGTATCGCATCGAGAGCGCGTCGCCCAGCTCGAACCTCAGGTTGGAGAGCCCCTTCAGCCTGGCCTTCTCACGTCCGAGCCCGAGCATCGCCCTGTTGAAGTCCATGCCTGTTATCTCCACCCTCTTGCCCTGGCGCGCTCCCTCCTCTGCAATCATTATCGAGAGCTCCCCGGTGCCTGCTGCGATGTCCAGTATCTTGTATCGCCCCTTCCCCACCATGGCCTCGCGCGCGGCCTCGCGCCGCCACCCTATGTCGACCCCCATGCTGTAGATGTGGTTGGCCAGGTCGTACCTGCCATGATACTCGGTGAAGAGGTCCTTTATCCGCCTGCTCATTGGCTCATCTCGGCTCGGAAGCCCATGCAGGCAGGTCCGTGTCTGTCCTTGGAACTCTCGTCGACGCCAACAAGCGTAGCGATAGCAAGGTATTTAAATACATATGGGTTATATGACTCCGGTGAATCAAATGGCGAACAAACCAACAGCGGCGTTCGTGCTGGTACTGATAGGGGGAATAATAGTCCTTTTGGGCTCCCTTGTAGGGCTTGCAGGTGCGCTGGCAGTCTCTGCTCTGGGTAGCGCTGCAGGAGCGCTCAATGGGACCAGCAACGTTACCGTGACAGGCGGGAGTGCGATCTCGGCAGTGGGAAGCATCACGCTGGTGCTCTCTATCATCAGCCTGATCGCGGGCATATTGATGATACTCTCTGCGGTAAAGCTGAATAATCTCAATGTCGGCACCGTGAAGAAGTGGTCAATAGTGGCTCTCATCGGCACCCTGCTGAGCCTGACGACCCTTGGAGGGTTCGGCATCGGGTTCCTTCTGGGGCTAATCGGCAGCATCCTAGGCCTGACATACAAGGGCTGATCCTCTTGGCCTTCTGCGGGTTTCGCAGAAGGCCTCTTCTTTTTCTCCTTCTTTTTTATCCTGTCTCTTCTTTCTCTACTTGTGTCGTAAGGCGCTCCGGACCTGTGTCAAGCAGTATCGCGACGGCATATGCGCGTGTTGCCTTAGCCGAGTCGAGCCCTCGCAGGCTAGGCGCGCTTAGACGCAGCGGCGCGGCCCTTACCGACGTATGCGTCGTAGAAGAAGCTGACCGACCCGTAGAGCCACGCCGTGACGAAGGCGCCGACGATGGCGGTGAGTACCACCGATGCGACGATGCCGGCGATTGCGCCTGCGCCGCCTACGACGCTTATCAGGTCCAGTATGGCGCTTATCGCGCCTATCACGAGCCCTGCGACCACGTCTGCGACCCCGATGAGAAGGACTATGA
>JASHXR010000083.1 GCA_030043435.1 Microcaldota archaeon | reverse complement strand
TGCTTCCGCTGGCATCTTCAGACTCGAACGTCTCGCCGGGCTTGAGCTCGATGGCAGACTCCACCTCGAGCAGCTCTCCGGCGTCGGTGACGATGCAGTACCTTGAGCCAGACGCGCCGCGGCTCCTTGAAGTGACGACAGTGCCTCTCAACATCTACACCACACAGCACCACAGTCATGGTCGTGCCTCCCTTATAAACCATAGGTCTCCGTAGGAGCAGGACAGTGACTGGCATAGCGCAGTGCGGGACCAAGGCCGCGCCAGGCAGTTCCGGGCCGTGCATGGCGGCGCTACGGATATCCAGAGGGAGTGTCGTTGGCCACCGCAGAGGCGTTGTAGTAGATGTCCTGTATGCATGCGCTGTAGACTGTCGAGTTCTTGATGTAGCCGCAGTAGGTGGTGTTCATGTATTGCGCGGCGAGCGAGGCGTAGCACTCGTAGGAGTAGTTCAGCGCCATGGTGGAGCAGAGGCTGGCGTTCTTGGTGGAGAGCGCCTCGGAGCTGGTTATCAGGGCGGTGCAGGCGGTGGCGTTCTGCCCTGACTCCGAGGAGCACACCGAGAGGAGCTGGGTGTAGTTGACCTGCGATGAGGTGACGTTGGGCTGCTGCGGGGACGTGATGTACGAGCACGAAGAGCTGAGCGTGGAGTTGGCGATGGTAGAGCATGCGCTCTGGTTATCGTACTGCGCAGCGTATGAGAGGTAGCAGAAGTCGCGGGCGCTGAACTCCGCGGTGCCTGGCATGAAGGCGAGCAGCGTGACGTATCCTGAGAGGTTTGTCTCCACCTTGCTGTAGTTGAACGCATCTGAGTCAACGAGCACTGTCGAGGTTATGTTAGGGTCGTATCCGTCGTAGACATTGGCGCAGTAGGAGGCGTTGGAGAGCCTGAGCGCGTCGCCGAAGTAGATTGACGACGAGCAGGCGCTCCTTGAGGTCGCTGCCGAGAGTGACGAGCAGAGGCTCGCGTTCATCTCCTTGAGCGCTAGAGGGCCTATGCACGCGTCGCGCGCGCTGCCTGAGAGCGAGTAGCAGTCGCTAGGGGTGTCTGTCGCGTTCGCTACATACTGCACGCACGCTGCCGAGCTGTTCTGGTCCTCTATGCTGCTGCAGAGCGCCAGGTCGTTCCCCGACTCTGCGAGGGCGAGGTAGCACGAGTCGGCGTCTGGCTCCGAGATGTCTGCGCAGATGCTGCTGTTCCCGGTGCCTACGGCGAGGCTGTAGAGGCACTGCTCGCGGCTCGAGGACAGGGCCGCTCCCATGCACCTCTGGAGGGGCGTGCCGTGGGGCGCAAGGAGAGTCACAAGGACCGCGGCAGCGATGACCCACACCCCTGCGAAGAGGAGGAGCTTCGTGCGCTCGTCCATCTCCCTCCTGCTTATGTCAGGCGTGGCCTGGGGCGCGTTCGTCTCCATCTAATCAGGTCGTTTGGCCTAGTACGGCGCTATGTCCTCGGCTGCGAAGACCCTGAATCCCGACGAGGTTATGTCGTAAGGGGTGGTGACGAAGCTGTGCTTCGCGCCCCTCATCTTGAGCACCTCAGACGCAAGCATCCTCTTCGACTCCTCGCCCGTCTGGTACAGGGCTATTATCCCGTCGAAGATGAAGTACTCCGGCTTGAAGACGAGCTGGCTCCTCTCCGGCGACTCCATCTCTATCGTCATGAGCGCGGTCACGCCGAGCCGCCTGAGGTTGGTTATCATAGCGAGCATGTACTTCCTATAGAGGGTCGGGTTCCTTATCAGGATGTCGAGCACGGAGACCGAGTCTACGACCACGCGCTCCGCGCCTGTCGACGTTATCTTGGCCTCCATCGAGGCAAGGAGCTTGCCGAACGCGTACGTCGACTTGTTCTCCGATTCCGAGTCGAGGATCGCGTCGCCTGGGTTCTCGGGCTCTATCTGCATCTTCCCCGACTTGAGCACATCGTCTATGTCCGTTATCTCGGTGAACGCAGCCTTGACGTTCTCCACGATGCGGTCCGGCTCCTCCTCCAGCGCGAAGAAGACGCCAGCGTGGCCGAGCTTGGCGTTCCTGTAGAGGAACTCGAACGAGAGCAGGGTCTTGCCTGCGCCTGGGCCCCCGGTCACGAGCACCATGCTCTTTTCAGGTATGCCGCCGTAGAGCATCTTGTCCAGTCCGGTCACGCCGGTCTTTATCTTCTCGGTCATCCAGCCACCCCGTCCCTGGCATCAGCCAGGCGGCTCCGCGGCGCGCATAGGCAGCGCGTCTCCGCGGCTGTGCATCCGAGAGTATACTATGCACGCACTGTTATATATATTTGCAAGGGAAGAGTTGAGGCATGGACAGGCGCCTTTTGGCACTGGGGGTGCTGATGCTCCTCTTCGGCATGCTCTCCTCGTACCAGTCGGGGCAGGTCTTGCTCTCCGGAATCTCTGAGGCTAACAACACGGCGAGGGGCGAGGTCGTGCTGGGCCTCGGCGGGTCGGGCTCCGCGCCGCTCCAGCTCAACACGACGAGCATAGCGGAGGTGACCTACACCTCCACAAATGCGATAGACTTCTACATAGTCAACGCCTCTGCGTTCACGGCCATAGGCCAGTCCCTAAACTCGACCAACGCGCTGCAGGAGGGCGCGGTGGCGCAGGAGGGCAGAGGCACCGTAGTGATGATAGACGGGAACGTTAGCGGGGTGTTCCCGTACCAAGCCGCATATGCCGGAGTCTTCCCGCAGCCGAACTACACCGCGCCTGGGAACGGCACGCTCCCCTCAGGCACATACTACGTGGTCTTCAGCAACCCGGGCAGCACTAATGCCACGGTCTTCTACTCGCTCTTCAGCACTCCTGCAGCGTCGGTCGGGCTGACGCACGGGGGAAGCTTCGGATACGGCCTGCTCGGAGGGCTGCTGATACTGGTCGGCGCTGGGCTCGTAATCTACTCTTTCTTCATGAGGAGGGAGAAGACGGATGAGGTCAAGGCGACTGAGGAGAACGTGCAGAGGGAGTACGACGAGATAGAGGAGAGGAACGCGAAGAGGGAGTACGCACGGATAGAGAGGAGGGGCGCGCAGGGCGGATCGGCCGCAAGCAGGCGGAGGGGAGGAATGGCAGGAAAGCGGACGGTCGGAAGGAAGGGAGACGCTGCAGGGCGAAGGCAGAGGCAGGGAAGGAAGCGGCAGGATAGGTGACTCGCCCTCGCTGTCAGGCTTGAGTCTAACAGTCCTGAAGGCTACTTGGACTGCGCCATCAGCTTCCTCATCATCTTCAGAGGGATTTGGCCCGGCGCCGACGCCCTCTCGCCGAACGAGACGAAGCTGAACGGGCTGCCGGAATAGAGGCAGAGTATCCTCGTCAATACGCCGAGCTCGCCCATCGTGAACGCGACCAGACTGCCACGCTCCTTGACCTCTTCGTATAGCGCCATGACATTCAGGTTGTCCTGCGCCGACTTCGCCATGGACACTATCTTGGCTATGGTGCCCATCTCACTCGCCTCCTTGTATATGCCTGCCAGGGTGGCGGGGTCCGGCGTAGAGTCGAAGTAGTGCTGAGAGACTATCAGGTTCCTTACCTTCCCGCGGAGCTCTTTTGCGACGGCAGGGTCCTTCCTGGCTGCGTCGAGCTCTATGTCCAGATAGAGTGGGTTTATCGAGGAGAAGGACCTGAGCAGCCCGATCCTCTCCTCCTCTGTCCCGGTGAAGGCGCCGCCCTGGCTCTTCTCCCTCACCGTGATTATGCATCTGCTGGAGAACTTCCTCAGCTGGCGCACCATGCCGCTCTCGACCCTGCGGAGATGGTCGAGCCTGAACTCCACGAGGTCTGCGCCCTCTGCGAGCGCGGCCTCAGCCGTCTCTATCATCTTGGCCGAGTCCTCGGCCACTATTGCTGCGCAGAGCTTCCCCTTCATGTGATCACATGGCCCTGAAGCCGCGCCAGACCGGTGCACGTCGGCTTCGTGACGATACGGTTACCGTATTGCATCGCAATGTATATAAACGTTGACTACAGTACAAGCAGGTCGAAGACGTGCAATCGGTAACTACGGCAGGCGGGGCGAGGAGGTCGATGGAGGGATCAGTACCATGCAAGCCTCTTCATCTCCGGCGTCATCGGACTCTTGGAGACCTCGGCAAGCATGCGCGAGACCTCTGCGCTTGTGCTCCTCTCCCCAATGCCGCGCAGCGCTGCGACGACGTGGCGCAGCGAGGCGCGCTCGAACACGACCGCCTTGTGCAGTATGACGCTGGGCGTCGCGGATGCGAAGAACCGCATAGAAGGCTTGCTGCCGTAGAGCTTCCTGAAGATGTACCTGGCCCTGCGCACGTGGAACTCCGATGTCACTATGGCGACTGAGGCGCAGGACTTGACCATTTGCTTCGTGAAGGCGGCGTTGCCTATGGTGTTCTTCGACCTCCTCTCGCGGACTATCGCGCCGGGCCTCACGCCCCTGCCCACCAGGTAGCTGCGCATCGCGTCTGCCTCGGTCGGCCCGGACCGCACCCTCGTCCCGCCGCCTGTCACCATTATCCTTTTGGAGAGGCCGCGCCTGTAGAGCCCTAGCGCGAGGTCCAGCCTCGACTTGAGTATGCGCGACTGCATTGAGGTAAGGTCAGGATACCCGAGCACGATTATGCAGTCGAAGGTGCCTGCCATGCGATATCCCCGAAGGGCGCGGTGCCTGAGGAGGCGATTCCGAGACCGGCAGAAGGGCTATACCCTCCTTCCCCTCCTTCCGCCCGGGCGCTTCGTCGTGTCGGTAGGCATGGGAGTGACGTCCTCTATGCTGCCTATCCTGAAGCCAGACCTTGCAAGCGCCCTGACCACTGCCTGCGCGCCGTGGCCTGGCGTCTTGGAGCCGTGGCCGCCTGGCGCCCTTATCTTTATGTTTATGTGGGTCACGCCCTTCTCAAGTGCTGTGGCGGAGACCTTGTACGCGGCCTGCATGCCGGCATACGGGGAGCCCTCCTCGTGCGCCGTGTCGACGACCATTCCGCCGCTCCCGACTGCTATCGTCTCGGCGCCTGAGAGGTCTGTCACTGTTATTATTATGTTGTTCTTGGAGGAGTAGACATGCGCTACGCCCCATCTCGTCCCCTTCGGCTTCACCCTCTGCTGCACCTCTGCTACGACGTTCTCGTATGCCACAGCCCCCTTCTTCGACTTCTCCTGCTGCTGCGGCTGCTCTGGTGGCCTCTTGGTCTTGGAACCCGCCATGCTCTCAGGCCTCACTCCCCGCGGCCGGGGCCGGGGACTTCGCTTCTGGTGCCGCATGCTGCTGTGGTGATGCTGGTGCAGACGGCGCATGCGCAGTCGGCGCATGGACCGCATGCCCTGCCGATGGCTGCGGCGCTGCAGTGGCGCCCTGCTTCGCCTGGTGGTCGAGGTTTATCCTCTTGTAGTAGTCTATCTTTCCTTCCTCGTCCCTGGTGACGAGGTATCCGGGCGCGTCCGCCCGCCTGCCGTCTATCGCGACGAAGCCGTGGACTATGAGCTGCCTCGCCTGCTTTATGCTCTTCGACATGCCTTTCTTGAACACTATAGACTGGAGCCTGCGGTCGAGTATCGCCTCAGGGCTGACGACCAGGAGGTCGTCGAGCGTGGCGCCTGACTTGACCACGCCGTACCTCACCAGCCTAGCTATTATGTTGCTGCCTACAGACGGCTCGACCCTTCCCGCGCGGACCTCGCGCACGTTCCTCCTTATCTTCCCTATCTCTGTAGTGGCCTTCCAGAGCTCGTGCATGTTGGAGAGGCCGTAGTGGTCGCGCAGGCCGTGCTCGCGCTCGATCCTCTCCTTGTTCCACATCATCTTCGTCTTCTCGTACTTCCTCCTTATGCGCTTGGGATCGCCCATCGATACACCTACTTCTGAGCCGGCTTCTCGGCAGGCTTGGCTGCAGGCTTGGCAGCGGCCTGCGGCGCTCCCTGCGCCGGAGCTGCTGCAGGAGCTGCGCCTGGCGCCGCTGCGGCAGGCGCTGCGCCCGGCTTCCCTGCGCCGCCCGCAGGGGCCCTGGCAGCCTTTGCCGCGGCCTCGACCTTCGCCTTGGTGACTCCGACCGTTGCTCCTGTCCTGCCGCTCGACCTCGTCCTCTGGCCGCGGACGCGCTGCCCGTACATGTGCCTGAAGCCGCGCCACGTCTGGTTGCGTATCTCCCTCTCGATGTCCTGCCTTACAGCCACGGACAGGTCGGTGCCTATCACGTGCATGTCCGTACCTGTCTCGAGGTCCTTCCTCCTGTTTAGCATGAAGCCAGGTATGCCCGCCCTTGCCGGCTCCTTCATCAGCTTCTCTATCTCGCCTGTCTGCTCATCGCTCAGAGTGCCTATCTTGGTCTCGGCCTTTATCCCGTACTGCCTCTCCACGGCGAGCGCGATAGCGTTGGCCATGTTGTGGCCTATGCCCTTTATCTGCATGAGCGCTGCTACCACCGTGTAGCTGCCCTTGACGTCGCGTCCCGCCATCCTGATGATGCCGAGCTCCTCGTCCTTCCTCCTCTCCTGCTGCTTGTCTTCTGCCATAGGTAAACACCACGCCAGGGTTGGGATATTCAGCCTGATGCTTTTGAACCCAAAAGACTCAGAGAGTCATGCGCTTGCGGGTCCTGTTTCCAGGCGCACGCGTTACCGGATTCTGCCACCCTGGCATTTGCTGATGTCTATGTATGCTCTACCTTATTAATATTGCCATGCCCTGGCGAACCGCCGAGGCCTGGCCACGCGGTAATACTCTCAGTATCTGCTAATAAACCTTTCGGCCTTGGCCTCTGGAAGGCGCGCGGCGCATCAGGCGCGCAGTAGCAGGCCAGGCTCCGCTGCGCCATCGCGATGTAAGGCGCTGACGATTAGGGTTATATAGCTTTCTCACACGAGTAGTTAATGATAACATGCGCGTCCGCGTCTCCGCCATCCTCTTTGCAGTCTCGCTCTCCATACTCTCCCTTTCAGCCTCTGCTGCGACATACCTTCAGGTCCAGGGCCCGGTGAACGGCACGCTGGACAACAACGGGAGCATCTACCTCGGGACTGTAGGCCCGGGCCAGAGCTTCTACATACAGGCGCTCCCATCCACTGACAACGCTTCAGGGGCATACATCAACATAGGCTGGGACACGCTCACCGCGGTCTCCCTCCCTACCGGGTGGTCGGCGCAGGCGTCTCCGCTCTATGAGAACCCGATGAAGCTCAAGGTGACGGCGTCGCCATACGCTGCCGACGGCACCTACAAGCTCGTGATACGCGCAGTCAACCTGGAGAACTACTCCAGGATAGGGAACCTCACCATATACGCTTATGTCAACGTGACCCCTGACGTCCTAGGCGTCTCTGTCGCGCCAAGCACGGTGGACCTGGGCGTGGGCCAGCCGACCAACCTCCGTGTGACCATAAACAACACTGGCATCTCCGACGACCCGTTCATAATCAACGTGGCCGGGCTTCCGGCCTGGAACGTCTCTGACGAGGTGATAGCGCAGCCCCTGTCGGTCTCCACATTCGTATATCCGATTTACTTTGGCGAGCCCGGGGTCTACCATGTCAACGTCACCGCGACCTCGGCCACAAGCCCGCTGGTCGCGCAGTCGTCGCCCATAACGCTGGACGTGAAGGCGAGCTTGCTCAACGACTACTACGCCGTGGGACAGGGAGTCGTGGTCTCGCCTGTCATCGTAGAGCCCGCATACAGCCTGATGCTCCTCCTCTCCGAGGCCGCAAAGCTCCTCGGCATCTCCTGAGCGGTGGAACCGATGCCAAAGCCAAAGAGCAGAGAACATAAGCACGAGAGCGGCATACTCTACGTCAAGGCCGCGTCGCTGACAGACCTTGCAAGGTACGTCTACAACTTCGACTTCACTTCTGGGAGCCTTATACTGAGCAAATCTGGCGGAGTGCCGCGCCTGGTCGCCATCGGAGAGCGCATCAACGGCCTGACGGTCGCGTACTACATAAACATCGACGCGCCTCACGGCTTCGTGAGGTACTCCTTCCCAAGCCTGCCCGGGGAGCGCGAGTCGGCCTCGTTCACGGAGAGCTCGGACGCATCGGAGAAGGGGTGCATAAGCATACTAAGGGTGGATCTCGGCCCGTTCAAGGAGGCGAGATCGGCGAGGAAGGAGGACATCCTCCAGGTGAGGATGGCCGGACCTGAGGAGCTTGTGCACGCCGCTGTGAGGAAGTCGGTGCGCGACGAGTACTTCGCGAGCATCTATGCCTTCAGGCATAGGGATATGACCATACTGTGCGGCTTCGACCTGATCGACGAGCTTGCCGATGATAGGAAAACCTTTTATTATGCAGCGGTAAAGAGTACAGTGGCAGGCGGCTTTGCGAGGTACAGCCACGAGAGGAACTCCTTCGACTT
Organism: Microcaldota archaeon; assembly: GCA_030043435.1. Lineage (GTDB taxonomy): Archaea > Micrarchaeota > Micrarchaeia > Micrarchaeales > CABMGC01 > JAKAVK01. The sequence continues at coordinate 2,611 of JASHXR010000083.1, read as the reverse complement.
CACCGAGACTGTCGGGGAGCACTCCTACATCTACATCAAGATAATAGGCCTCGCCGAGCCGTTCCCGTTCTTTAAAATGCCCGAATAGCTCAGTGGTAGAGCGCCTGGCTGTTAACCAGGATGTCGCAGGTTCGACCCCTGCTTCGGGCGTTCGCACTCAAGTACGACTTGCAGAACGACGTCGAGTTTTCGTTTTCATCGCCTGCCCAAAAAACGTTCCTAACAAAGCACCGTAAAACAGCAATGTTGCTAGTCCTATGCTGACGGCAGCAATATAAAAAGCCAAGCCGTACCTCAGGTTCAATACATCAGCACACAAATGGACAAATATCCATGACAAGAAACCAAGTACCATGCCCTTCACAACTAGAGTCTTTCCCGGGATTCTCTCTGAAAATGCACCCAGGATAATGCCAAGCAAGAGACCAAGGATAATCGAAAATACCATACCTACAATGATACTGCCTACTATCGTCGAATAATATAGTACATCAAGATTGGTTGCAGTTCCAGGCGGCACAGCCCCGCTTATCGCGCTTAGGATTCCACTCTTAAACACATATTCCAATGAAACTGTGACGATCGTGGCTATTATGCCATAAATTATTCCCGCAACCACTCCTGCCTTTGCCCCTTCCTTTATCTTTCCCATACTTAAATCAAATTATTTAAAGTATTTAAATTCTCATTGTCGGAGATGTGCCACACGCATTCCTTGTGCTTCGGGCGAATCATGTGACATCCTCCCCGGGCTAAAGCCCGTGGCTTCCTTCTGCGGATGATGCCGCAGGAGTATGTTCCTGGTTCACTGATCGTGTTTGCGCGCCAGTTTCCTGGAGCGTAGGAACACGGTCTCTGCAGGCGTTACTTCGGGAGTGCCCCTCCCTAACCCACCTTCTGGTGAGTATGACCTTTGCCGCATTCACGTCCCTGTCTATGACGAGGCCGCAGACTGCGCAGGCGTAGACGCCCTCTCCGAGGGCGAGGCGGCTCTCTCCCGTCTTCACGCTGCCGCACCTGCTGCACTCCTGCGTCGTGTTCCTTGTCTCCCCTTCAGTCAGCCGGAAGAACCCGAGACCGGCACTCTCAGCCTTGTACTCGAGGGTATTCTGGAACCTGTACCACGTCGCGTTGGCGATTGACCTCGCGAGCCTGTGGTTCAGCATCATATGCGCTATCGAGAGCGACTCTACTGTGAACGAGGTGTATCCATTGTCGCGGGTAAGCTCTCTCGTCAGCCTGTGCAGGAAGTCGGAGTTCTGCATCAGCGCCTTGGCGTACGCGTTCTCGAGCCTTGCCTTCGCCTTCCCCCTGTTCCTCGACCCCTTCTTCCTCCTTGCGACCACTCTCTGCCAGTGTGAGATCCTCTCATGGCTCTTCCTCATGAACTGCGGCTTCTCTCTCTTTGTGCCGTCGGAGAGGGCGATGAAGTTGGTGAGGCCCATGTCTATTCCGACAGGGTTGGTGTCCTCTGCCCTTTGCGCTGTCATCTCCCTTGCCGCTGTGAAGATCGCGTAGTACTTGTCGCCATTCCTCTTTATCGTCATGGTCCTTATCCTCCCCTCCGTCTTCCTGTGCAGCTCTATCTTCATGCTCCCTATGCGCGAGACGCGCAGCCGGTCGAAGCGCTTTATCCTCGCCATGGAGAAAGAGCCGTTGTCCTGGGGATACGTTATCGACTTGTACCTCTCCGCTGACTTGAACCTGGGGAACCCTGCCTTGACCCCCTTCCCCTGCTTCCTCTCCCTGCATCTCCGGAAGAAACCCTGGAACGCCCTCAGCAGCCTGTACTCTATCTCGCACCTCGTCTGGGAGTAGAGTTCAAGGTACCTCTTGTCGCCTTCGATTATGCGCCTCGAGAACCCGTTGAGCAGCGCCATGGAGACACTGGACCTGCTGTCCTTCTTGTATGCATCGATAGACATCTCGAGGAGCCTGTTGTAGAACTGGCGCGCCAAGTCTATCAGTTCATCGATTGCCGCCTTGCGCTTCGTGTCAGGGTATATCCTGTACCTGTATGAGATAATCTGCTCCATGTTCATTACCCTGCATATATATTTAGATGCAAAGGTATATAACCATGAACTCCACGCTAGGGTACTGGAGGGTAAAATTCATCTCCGGCCTGAAGGCCGGGCAGATTTCTTTTACCCTCCAGGCCACCCATCCTTTAAATTCTGAATAAGTACTGTAAATTTCGCCTTTCTCAATGTGTTTGATTGCCTGATGTGCACTGTCTATAATATTCTTCGGCAATTCGTTAGTCTCAAACAGGCTTAAGCCATCACACTTATCTGGTTCAGCATTCTTTACATCTCCCTTCCATTTATTTGCAGTAAGGTAGAAATCGACATACCCTCTAGCCTTTGCCAGCCTTTGTACAACATGAACGACTTTGAGGTCCTTTAATTCTATATCCAAATTGGGCCCCCTTGCTTCTCTTTTCATTGTTATAACTGCGTTCTCGCCTTCCTCTGTCTTCTGCCATTCAAAGCCACTAGTTTTCTAGCTTTATCTTATTCAATTAGTATCAGACCGCAAGGTTCTTATATCTGTAAGACTATCTTACTATCATGGAAACTGAAATGATTGAAATAACCAAGGCAAGTTC
>JASHXR010000082.1 GCA_030043435.1 Microcaldota archaeon | reverse complement strand
CCTCTGCCGCGTCCTCCTTCCCCGCCTCGCCGTCCTTCGCCTTCCTCTCCTCTTCCTTCTTCACCGCCTTCGCAGCAGGCTCCTGCGCCTTCTTCGCTGCTGCGTCGCCCTTCCCCTCCGGTCCCGGCAGTGCCTTCGCCGCTGCGCCTGCCTGGTGCTGGCGCGCTCCAGCCTTCGCCTTTGCAGGCGCAGGCGCCGCTGGCTTATACCTGGCAGCGCCCTCGCGCTCCCTCATCCTTATCATCTGTTTCATCCTCTCGGTGACTCCCTTCTCGTCCCCGTTGGCAAGCGCTATCTCTATCTTCGCGTACTCGATGTCGCTGTGGTTCATCGCGCCCCTGCCGTACATGCCCCTGCCCCAGCTTATGCTCCCCCTAGATGGCTGCCTGCGCTCTATCCTCGTCTTGTTGGCCGCGGAGTGCACCACAACCATCTCAGGGCCGTCTAAGCCCCTGTTGTCGGCGTTGCCTACCGCGTTTATTATCGTGAGCTTCACCTCCCTTGCCGCCTTGACCGGATAGCCGCCCTTCCTGCCGCCGAGCTCGTGCCGCGCGCCCCTGTGCTTCGCGTGCCTCCTGTACGGTATCGGCATGTCCATCGCAATGAGCCTGTCGAGCGCCTCGAGCGCCGCAGAGGCCTTGAGGTAGCGCACAGCGTCGCACACTGCCTCGAGGTCCTTCGGGCTCGCGTTGACGTCGTAACGCTGCGCGAAGACGAGCCCCTCCCTCTCCTGGTTGAACGAGTATCTCATGTCATCACTTGACGGACAGGAACTTGGAGCCGCGCGTAGCCCTTATGCCTGGTGCTGAGTGCTGGACGTGCTTGGTCGTGAAGGAGTACTCGCCGAGCCTGTGCCCGAGCATCTCCGTCTTTATCAGGAGCTCCTTGTACTCCTTGCCGTTGTGCACGCCGATGCGCATCCCGAGCCACGAGGGAAGTATCACGGCCTCGCGCACCCTCGTCCTTATCGGGCCGGTGCCTCCGCCCTTCCGCTCCTCCTCCACTGCCGCGGCGAGCGCCTTGTACTGCATGCCCATGCGCCTGATCGTGCGCCTCTCCCCTGATCTGACCAGCTTGAGGTACTGCTCCAGCGTCATCGACCTGAACTCCTCGGGCTGTTTGCCCATGAACGTGAAGACTCGTGCCATCTCTATCCTCTCTTCCTCCGGCCTACCCTGCTTGCCGCGATGTGTCCCACCTTGGCGCCTGGCGGCGCGTTCCTTGAGACCATTGACGAGGTGCCCTTGTGGTGCTGCTTGCCGCCGAATGGATGGTCGATAGGGTTGGACTTAACGCCCCTATGGCCGGGCCAGTAGCCGTTGACAGCGTGCATCATATAATGGTGCTTCCCGGCCTTGAGTATCGGCTGCGCCTCCCTGCCGCCGCCTGCGACAGCGCCTATCTCCGCCCTGCACTCTGCGTCTATGTATACTGTCTGCTTCGACGGAAGCATGACGCTGACCTTCTCGCCTGCGCGGGCGAGCACCGTGGCGTAGCTTCCCGAGGCGCGCGCCATCCTGCCGCCGTCTCCTGGCGTGGATTCGACGTTGTAGACCGGCATGCCCTCAGGTATCGCCCCAAGCTTCAGTATCGAGCCGAGCGAGACCGAGGCTCCGCTCCCCTCCTCTATCCTGTCGCCTATCTTGATGCCCTCCGGCGCGATGAGTATGTTCTCCGCCATGTCCTCGTACCTGACCCGCATGAGCGGGGCCGAGTGCCCAGGGTCGTCTATGAACTCGACCACCTCCCCTATGGTCTTCGACGCGCGCGGCCTTGTGAAGGCCACGTCTGCCTTGTACGTCGCAGGCGGATTCGTGAACGAGTGGCTTCCCTTGCCCCTCCTCTGCTGCCTCAGCTTCTTTCCCATAAATATCAACTCATACGAGCTTGAGCTTCCTGGCTATGTCGCTCGCGCGCGCCGCCTTGCTTATCCTTATGTACGCCTTCTTTATGTTCTTTGCTGTTATGGAGGTGTTGACCCTCTCCACCCTGACCCCGAAGGCCTTCTCGAACTCCTTCCTTATCTGCGCCTTCCCAGCCCTCATGTCCACGACGTAGACGATGGTGTTGTCGGCGTCAAGCCTGCCAAGGACCTTCTCCGTGGCTATCGGATAGAGCAGCGCCTCCATAGTATCAGCCCTCGACCCCGAGCCTGAGCCCGTCGAGGCCGTGCTCCAACTCCCTGAGCGCTGCGACGCTCCAGACAGTGACCCTCGGGTTGGCGCCAGGCGCCAGCTTACCTACAGTCAGCTCCGAGACCCTGCTCACGTCGAGGCCAGGGATGTTCCTGCCAGCCCTGCCTATCCTCTCCGCGTCAGCGGCGACGATGAGCACGTTCCTCCTCCACCTCCTCTGCCGAGAGGCCCTGCGCAGCCCCTTCCTTATCGATGGGTCGTGTGACCTCTCCACGTCCTCGAGCAGGCCGAGCGCGCCCAGCACCTTCATGAGCTCCTTGGTCTTCGCCACCTTCTCTATCGCATCGTCGACGACTATGGGCAGGCTGTTCGCCTTGAACCTGTGGTTCTTCTTCACTACTTCGGGCTTTGCGCATCCTGCTATTGCAGCCTCCACTGCCCTCCTGTACTCCTTCCTGTTGATGCTCTCGACTATCTTCCTCTCCAGCTTGTGCGGATGCGCCCTCCTCCCCTTCGTCGCAGAGGGTATCCTCCTGACGTCGCCCTGCGCCCCGCCGCCCAGCGCCTGCCTCGGCCTTATCGCCTGGCCCATGTGCCTCCCCCTCCTCCACGATGCGTCGTATCTTCCTATGTATACTGCTGTAGTGTCTATGCCTGCCATGACCGAGTGCGCCTGCGGCTGGTACGAGAGGCTCTGCTCAGCCAGGAGCCCGCGCCTCACCAAGTCCGTCCTGTACTCTCCGGAGAAGACGCCTGGCAGCGGCACAGACCGCGCGCTCTTCCCGTCGAGCTGGTATATAGCGACATCCATATCATGCACCCTGTTTCGAGGTCACGGAGAGGTAGGTTATCTGAGGTGCCTTCTTCGCAACGTCCTGCATCCTGAGCGACTTCCTTATCCGCACGAGGCGCTTGGCAGGGCCTGGTATCGACCCGTCCACTACAATGAAGTCGCCGCGCACGACGCCGAAGTTCGGGAAGCCTCCGCTCACGTTCACAGCTCCCGATTCCGCAGCGCTCCCCATCTTGAGTATCCTCTTGTTTATCTCAGTCCTGTAGTTGTAACCCATGTGCCCTGCGTGCGGCACAGAGTAGAGCACCTTTGCAGGATGCCACGGGCCCAGCACCCCGACGTGCCTCACCTTGCCTGTCGCCTTCCTGTACTGCCTTGCTACTCCGAACCTCTTGATGACCCCGGCCCAGCCCTTCCCCTTCGAGATTGAGGTAACGTCGACGTACTCTCCCACGCCGAGCACGTCAGCAGCCTTTATCTCCTTGCCCAGCCACTTCTCCGCGAACGCGATCTTCTCGGCGTTGTCCCTGCCTCCGAGGGGCATCTCGAAGCGCATGACCCTCTTGGAGCCGAACCCAAGTCCCTCCATGTCGAGGAAGAGGAGCGCCCTGACGTCGTCAAGCTCCGCTGCCTTGCCCTTCAGCGATGCGAGGTCGTTCCTCTTTATAGCGTTTATGCCTACGCGCTTCGCGAGGCCAGCATCGTATACCTCCATATACGGCTCCGTGTAAAGATATGTGGTCTTGTAGGCCCTGATACCATAGAGGTAGACGCGCGGCATCTCGAGCACAGTGACCGCCCTCGAGACCTCGGTGCCCTTGGACGGCGACTCCGAGTCGTCTATCATCGAGACGTGCGTCATGCCTGCCTTGACCGCGACGAAGCCTGGGAGACCGGGCTCTGCCTGCGAAGGCCACGACCTTACGCGCGGCATCTGCGCCTTGGCCCTCCTGTGAGGCCAGTACTCTAGGGAGCCCTTTCTCATGCTTACCATATTGATTACCGACTATCCGTATGCATCAGGTATCAGACTATCCGACTATGCCGTGACCGAGCTGCTTTCGCGCGCCTGAAGACAACGAGCACCTGACACTATGACTCTTCTCAGAATATATTTATAAACGTATCCTCGGCCGGGAGGGCGATGCGCCTGGCGCTGTGCGCACGTCCTCAGCCCTCGCCGAGAGCTGCATCGACGCTGCTCACGACCCTGAGCTGCTTCAGCGCGCCGTTCAGCGAACCGAGGAGCGCGCGCACGTCCTCTGCGTCAACCTCTATCGTTATCGTGCCAGACCTCTCGGCCATCCTGACCTTGCTGCGCCTGTGTCCCCTCTCGTTGCCGATGACGGCCATGTACCTCTTGGCGCCCTTCCCTGCCTCGATAGTGAGGACGGCCTTGGCCAAGCACACACCCTAGACGCGCAGGATGTGGCGCTGGCTCGACCTGACGCTCGGCCTGTTGCCCATCGTCCCGAAGCCCTTCATCCTCATGCCCCTGTGCTTCACTCCCTGGCTCGTCAGCCCGCGGTACGCCCTGCCCCTCTGGGCCACGACCTCGGAGTAGACCGGGTCGCTCGTTATCGCAGGATGCGCCCTGTCGAGCAGTATGGCCTCGAAGAACTTGTAGGAGCCGTCAGCTCCGACGTAATATGAGTTGAGCACCTCGCAGTTCGAGAACTTCCTCGCGGCCCTCTCCTCCGCTACCGACTGGAGCGACTTCCTGAACGCGAAGAACCTGCCGTTCTTGGACGGCTTCCTGCCGCCGCGCACCTTCTGCCTCTTCCTCAGCCCGCGCTCCACCTTGACGCGCGCGACCACGACCCCCTCCTTCGCCTTGTATCCGAGCTTGCGCGCCCTCGCTATGTTCGTCGGCTTCTCTATCCTCACCACGGCTGGCTCGCTCCTCCACCCGCTCAGCCTCGCCCTGAACGCCTCGCCGCGCTCCTTGTACTCCTCCTGGAAGGTCCGCTCTATCTGCCTGTATGCTCCCATGTAATCAAGCCAGCGCGCCGTCATCCTCTCCGAAAAGCAGAAGACGAGTACTGCACCTGCGGATAATATGGCTGCAATACCTTTTTAATGCTTGCTTTGGAGCAGCTTCGCTCGGCCCTTGAGGCAGAGGTAGAGCGCGACGTAGGCCGGGACCCTTATCCTGCCGCCGTACGGCCCGAACCTCGTCCCGTTCATGTATAGCTCGAAGTCCGTGTGCGCCTCTATCATCAGCTCTTCGCCCCTGAACGCAATCGCGTCCTTCATCGGGTCGAACCTCTCAAGGTCGGAGACCGAGCCGACGACCTTGGCTACCAGCCCCGTCTCCCCGTGTATGGTGTTCGGCAGCCTTATCAGATGTGAGGTGTCGTTGGTCACGTTCCTGTCTATCCTGTCGCTCTGCCTCACCGTCAGGTTCCCCATTATCGTCTTCCAGAACTCCGCCTTGTTCTTTATGTAGACCATGTCCCAGTTGCCGCTCTTTATCCCGAGCTCGATGAGCGCCCTCTTCCTGTATATAATCCCTGCCGTCTTCCTGTCTATCCCTAGCGCTGCGAGCGCATCCACCCCTCTCCCCGCTGCGGAGAGGAGGTGCCTCGCCATCTTGCCGCCCCAGCCCCTGTCAGTGGGCCTCGGCCCGCTGAGCTGCCTGCCCCTCATCCCGAGCGTCGGGAAGAACTCCTGCATCTCGACCCCTATCCCTGCTATATAGTCGGTTATCTCCTTCCTCGCTGCCGAGTCCAGTGAGAGCGTCGCGTCGTTGTGCACATGCACGTGGTATCCCCTGTTGCCGCTGAAGTTTATGCTTATGCTGCCCTTCGCGAAGCCGAAGTCAGGTACCAGGAAGTCCTCTACGAGCTTTATCGCCTCGGCCTTGACCGAGTCGAGGCAGTTCCTGCAGATCCAGCCCTTGCCGTGCACCTTCTGGCACTGCAAATCCATATCAGTGGCGTCGAGGTCGAAGACGAGCTCGGCGCCGAGCCACCCCTTCCGCTCCATCGGCCTCGCCGACGGCGAGGCGTAGTACGACGATGAGTAGGAGACGTACGGGGGGGCCTCGCGGACGAGATAGCTCTTCAGCTCCGCAGCGCTGCCGAAGGAGAGGTGCCTGAACGCTATCTTCCTCTCGAAGCTGCCCACGCCGAACTCGCGTTGCCCTATCCTGTCAGTTGTGACGCTGGTGCTGGCCCTGTAGTAGCTGGAGACCAGCCGCTTCACCAGCGCCATCTCTTCCTCGCCGAGCATGCAACCGTTACACCATCGGCTGGAAAGAATAATAAGGCAGCGTGATTCTGGTTGCTGCATGTGTCCGGTATGCTGGCAAGGCATCAGGCGCGCTACAGCAAGGTTCTTATAAGTTGGTTGAGAGGTGCTTCTGTCCGTCGTTGTTTACCGGCCATTAGGGAGTCCGCGCGCTGCGCAGACGGGACGAGAAGATACATATGGGAGAAGCGGGGATGGGCGCTATAAATCAGGAGATCTTCAGGGCTTACGACATCAGGGGCATCTACCCAAGCGACATAAACGGTGACGTGGCGGAGCGGGTAGGCAAGGCGTTCGGCACGCTCATCGGCGAGGGCAAGAAGGTCCTCGTCGGCATGGACGTAAGGAGCAGCAGCCCTATGCTGAAGGAGCGCCTCCTGAAAGGCGTGCTGAGCCAGGGCCTGGACGTAGTCTATGCTGGCGTGATACCTACCCCTCTCCTCTACTTCGCAATCTCGCACTACGGGCTCGATGGCGGCATCACCGTGACAGCGAGCCACAACCCAAGGGAGTGGAACGGGTTCAAGGTCTGCAGGGCCGACGCCCACGTCATCGGGCTAGGCACGGGGATGGAGGAGCTTCGCGACCTTGTCAACTCAGGCGCGTTCAAGGAGAGGAGGCGCGGCAGGTCAGAGGACAGGAGCGCCGCGATAACGGCCGAGTATCTCTCATTCATCTCGGGCAAGATAAGCAGCCTCGCCGGGATCAGGATAGGGCTGGACCCGGGGAACGGCGCATACTCTGGCATAGCCACGCGGCTCTTCAGGGAGAAGGGCGCCGAGGCGCATCCGATGAGCGATACTGCTGACGGGAGCTTCCCGTCCAGGTCGCCAGAGCCCAACGAGTCGAGCATAGCAGGACTGGTTAACCTCGTCAAATCCGAGCGCCTCGGTCTCGGCGCTGCGTTTGACGGCGACGGCGACAGGGTCCTCTTCGTGACCGGTGAGGGCAAGGTGGCCACTGGCGACGTCATACTCGCCCTCCTCGTCAGGGAGTACCTGAAGGCAGGCGAGTCCGTCGCGTACGAGGTCTCGTGCTCCGCAGCTGTAGAGGATGCGATAAGGGAGAGGAAGGGCGTACCTGTACTGACGAGGGTAGGGCACTCCCACCTCAAGGAGAGCATGAAGGCGAAGCGGTGCAGGTTCGGCGCCGAGATCTCGGGCCACATCTACTTCCAGGAGCTCTACGGCGCCGAGGACGGCCTCTTCGCCGCGCTGAAGGTGGCTGAGATGGTGAAGAGGAGCGGAAGGAGCCTCTCTGAGCTGGTCGCATCGCTGCCCAAGTACGTCAACAGGTACGAGGAGTTCCCGGTCCAGGCTGCGCTCAAAGAGAAGGTCATCGCTGCCGTAGCCGCGTCGATGAAGAAGGCAGGAGCAGACGTGGACTCGTTCGAGGGCGTCAAG
>JASHXR010000081.1 GCA_030043435.1 Microcaldota archaeon | reverse complement strand
TCAAGGATGGTGAAGAAGGCAACAGGCGAGTGAGATGTCGAACGCTAGCATAAGGTACGGAGTGGGCCTAAGGAAGAGGTTCATCGCCGTCTCAAAGGAGAAGAAGGCGAGGTACATGTGCGACGTCTGCGGGAAGAGCGCCGTGAAGAGGGTAAGCACAGGCATCTGGAGGTGCAGGCACTGCGGCGCTACCTTCGCAGGAGGCGCGTACTCGCTCAAGACAGCCGCCGGAGAGACAGCGGCCATGATACTCGGCAGGCAGGCCGAGGCGCAGGAGGGTAAGTAGCATGGTAAGGATAACGTACGAGCCGACTAACGAGATCGTGATACACGACATAGTCGCTGTCGAGGTAGAGGACCTGCTGCGCGAGAGGGTCACCCCAGCAGGCACGATGCCGCTCTACTGGTGCAACGGCATCGTCTTCTCGTTCTCTTCGCTGCCCCTCACTGAGGAGGTCGTAAGGGACTACATGCACGGCAAGCTGCACTGGCTCGAGGTGCACTACGCCAAGATGGGCCAGTACAAGCCTGTGATGCCGCTGAACGAGGAGGAGTACAAGACAGCTATGAACGTCAGGATAATAGACACGTCAAAGAGCCCCGTGCACAACGAGCTGACGCGGTGGCTCAAGACCGCGATAAAACAGCCTTGACCGAGAGACGAGACCATGCCATATATCTGCCTTCATTGCGCAAAGGAGGTAAAGAACCTGGAGAAGTTCATCAGGTGCCCCTACTGCGGGTACCGCGTGCTGGCGAAGAGGAGGTCCTCGCTTGCCAAGTCGGTCCCTACTGACTGACCGCAGCTTCCTTGGTTCCCAAGCCCGCTCGGCCAATGTCTGGAATAGCAGCTGCATCTCCTGGTGATTTATACCTTTCTTCCCCAATACTAAAGGTGATAAAATGGCGCAAGTGACTATAGGAGAGCCGGCACCTGAGATAAAGGCAAGAGCATGGTTCCCCGAGGAGAAGGCGATAAAGGAGTTCAGGCTCTCATCGCACAAGGGCAGCTGGGTCATACTCACATTCTACCCAGGCGACTTCACGTTCGTCTGCGCCACAGACATAGAGGCGTTCATGGCATCCTACGAGAACTTCAGGAACAACAAGGCGGTTATAGTGGGCATAAGCACCGACTCAATCTTCTCGCACAAGGCGTGGGCCGACACCTCGCCCAGGATAAAGGAGAGCAAGATCCCGCTCATCGACGACTTCAACAAGAAGGTCTCTACTGAATACGGCTATCTGAACCAGGAGAGCGGAGCCGCAAGGAGGGGCACTGTCATCGTCGACCCTGATGGGAAGGTGCAGTACGCCGTGATCCACAACGACGCCCTTGGCAAGGACGTCGACCACATCTACACCATGCTGATGGGTCTGAAGTACATAAGGGATACGCCAGCAGCCGCAGGACATGTATGCGCCATACCAGCCAACTGGAAGCTGGGCAAGCGCGCGCTAGACATAGACGTCGTAAACGACATAGGCAAGCTCTGAGCCCATAAGAAGGCGGCCGTGTAGGTCCCTCTGCACTACCTACTTATTTTGCCTGCTGTGCCTCTGGCTCCTCGGCCTTGACCACTATGCCCTCGGAGACCTTCGAGACCCTGCTGTACGCCACGCTGTTCTTCCTGAAGTCGCTCCTGAGGTTGTCGCTCCTTACCAGCTCCTCTATCTTGCCGAGCAGGAGGTGCGAGACCGATGAGGATGAGAGGTCTATCACCACCCCTTTCACCTGGCCGAGTACCCCGCCCCTTGATGAGATGACGGTCTTGCCATAAAGGTCAGAGAGTCTCATCGTCATGCGCGCCAACTCTATATCTCCAGCCTTCCCATCTTCTTCGCGGCGAAGACTCGGACTATATTCTCTCTGAGAGTATTTATAAATGCGTCGCCGTTCCTGTCGAGCTCCTTCAGCTCAGCCTCATCGAATAGCGACTTGTTTCTCTCTACCAGGTGCGTGAGGTATCGCCTGCCTATCTGGTAGAGCCTCTTCCCGCACTTCGTGCACGCGAAGACAGGGAGCACCGGCACCTCCGCTATCTCCTCCGGCTTCTTCAGGTCCAGCTCCCTGACCACCTTACCCCCGCACCCTCCGCACCGCGGCCTCACCGCCACTGCGCTGTACGAGGCCACATCCGTTATCCTGGCCGCAAAGGAGCTTCCTAGGTATGCTGAGAGCGCGCACATGACGTCATCTGAAGCAGAGGCGGACTGGTCCAGCACCTCCCCTCCCTCTCCGAACCTGGTCACCAACACGCCATCCTTGACAGGCTCGGCAATGCAGACGCACGAGACCCCGTCTGCAGAGTATGCCGCTGTCCTGTGCCTCATGTCGGGGCTCCTGAAGACCTCTATCTCGCGCATCTAACCCCTGCTCATTATGCACTTCATGACGTCCTTCTTCGTCACCTTGTACCTGCCCTCCCTTGCAGCGTTCTCCACAGCGGACCTCGAGATCTCCTCGGCCTCGCGCTCCAGCATCCTCGCGAGCTCCTCCGCCCCTGCCTCAGTTATCTTCGCGCCGATGGAGCCCTTCACGAGCTGCCTTATCGCCGCCCTCGGTATCCTTGCCATTCGATCAGCACTCAAGATCTTCATCACTAATCAGAAGTAATGGCTCATCACGGTTAGACATGGACGGCAAGGGATATAAAGTGTGATACAGCCTGCCAAGCGTTCCACTAATCGCGCTCTCCGGCCCTGCAGGCGCAGTCATACCGCAACTAATAAATACGTTGGCAGTCAATACTACCGTACCTATCCTGAAGAGATGAGGTGCCCGTCCAACCACTCGGGCATTGAGGTGTTACATTGCCAAAACCTATGCACAGGTCCAGCAGCTTCCGGCGCCTTGACAGGGTGACCCCCAAGCAGAGGCACGTCATCCATTACGAGAGGAAGCGGGGGAAGATGCCGCACTGTCCGATCTGCGGCTCAGCGCTGAACGGCATACCGACGCGCCAGCGCGCGCCGAGGTCCAGGAAGTCCAACTCAAGGCTCTTCGGCGGCGTCCTCTGCGCCACCTGCACAGGCACCGTCATAAAGCTGGCATCGAGGATAGAGCAGGGCGAGATGAAGCTTAACGACATAGGCATAAAGCAGAGGAACTACGTGCTCCAGATGATCTCCCACTGAGCACATACAGGCAGATCGAATGAAGGCGATAATCATCTCCGGCATGCCAGCAGCAGGGAAGACCACAGTAGCCGGGATACTGAGCGCAGAGCTGTCCATGCCTTCCATAGGCGGCGGCGACATACTCAAGGAGATGGCCGTGGACAGAGGGTACAAGCCAGGAGGGGAGAACTGGTGGGACACCCCGGACGGCATCAGGTTCCTCAAGGAGCGCGAGACCAACTCCGAGTTCGACAAGGAGGCGGACGCCAGGCTCCTCGAGAAGATCTCCATGGGCGACATCATAGTGACCAGCTACACGGCCCCGTGGATCTCTTCCGAGGGCTTCAAGGTCTGGCTCCAGGCTGACGAGAAGAACAGGGCGCAGCGCATGGCGAAGAGGGACAGCACTACACTCACAGAGACCCTCAGGACCACCAGGATACGCGACGACGAGAACTACAAGCTCTACAAGAAGCTCTACAACATGGAGTTCGGGCGCGACACCGTGCCGTTCGACATGGTAGTGGACACAGAGAGCATAACCGCGCAGGAGGCCGCAGACCAGATAACAGCTGAGCTGAAGAAGCGCGGCATGCTTGATACTCATCACGGCAAGGCTAGAGACGGCGGAAGGCGCAAGCAGTGAATGGGACGAGACGAGATGATAGGATGGCACTCTTGGAAGCAGGCAGGGTATGCATAAAGAAGTTCGGGAGGGACGCAGGCGAGAGGGCGGTGATAACCAAGATAATAGACGCGAAGCGCGTCTCTATCGTCACCGCTACGAGGCTCAAGGAGCGCAGTGTCAACATAAGGCACCTGGAGTTCCTGGTCGAGAAGATAGACCCGACGAGCAAGGAGCAGCTCGCTAAGGCCTTGGAGGTAGAGGCGTCCAAGCTGAAAGGCCTATAAGGCGCCTGAAGCCGGAGTGCCTGCCTATTGCGGCTGTACCGTCCGCGCCCACCCTCGGAGCGCGACCCCACAACCTATAAATACCTTTCTGTACCATATATAAAAGTGTGTCATTTATACCCATAAACAATACATCCGGGTAGAGCGGCACATACAGGGATTCCTGATTATATTAGTGATAGTATGGCTGAAAATCAACTAGGGCAGCAGTACATGATACTGCCGGAAGGCGCGTCAAGGCTGATAGGAAAGGAGGCACAGAGGACCAACATCGCGGTAGGGTATGCCGTCGCATCCATAGTCAGGACGACGCTGGGGCCCAAGGGCATGGACAAGATGCTCGTTAGCGAGCTCGGCGACCTCGTCATAACCAACGACGGCGCCACGATCCTGGAGGAGATGAACGTAGAGCATCCTGTAGCCAAGATACTCGTCGACGTGGCGAAGACGCAGGACAAGGAGGTAGGCGACGGCACCACCTCCGCAGTTATAATCGCAGGCGACCTGCTGAGGAATGCGGGCCAGCTGCTCGACCAGGGCGTGCCGCCAGCAGCGATAATCAAGGGATACGGGCTCGCGCACGAGAAGTCAAAGGCCTTCCTACGCGCCGCTGCCAGCGACGCGTCTCTAGACAACCAGGAGAAGCTGCTTGAGATAGCCTCTGTGTCTATCGGGTCCAAGAACGTGGGCAGCGACCAGACCAAGAGGTACCTGACGAAGCTCGCGCTGCAGGCCATAGAGCAGGTCGCGGTGAGGGATGGGGCGAAGGTCACTATAGACAAGGACTTCATAAAGCTTGAGAAGAAGGAGGGCGGCGCAGTCGAGAACACGGAGTTCATAAACGGCGTGCTCATAGACAAGGAGATAGCCCATCCTGGAATGCCCAAGCTGGTCAAGTCCGCAGGCATAGCTCTCCTCGACGTAGCTCTAGAGATAGAGAAGACCGAGGTAGACGCGAAGATAGAGATAACCTCTCCGGACCAGATGCAGGCCTTCCTCAACCAGGAGGAGAAGATGCTCAAGGACATGGTCGAGAAGATATCCAAGTCCAAGGCCAACGTCGTCTTCATACAGAAGGGCATAGACGACGTGGCGCAGCACTACCTTGCCAAGGCCGGCATAATGGCTGTCAGGAGGGTGAAGAAGAGCGACATAGAGAAGCTCGCCAAGGCTACCGGCGCAAGGCTCGTCACGAGCCTCGACGACCTCTCTCCTAAGGACCTCGGCTACGCAGGCCAGGTCGAGGAGAGGAAGGTCGGCGGCGAGCAGATGGTCTTCGTCGAGAAGTGCAAGGACCCGAAGAGCGTCACCATCTTCATAAGGGCAGGCACGAAGCAGGCCGCTGACGAGACCGAGCGCGCGCTCGTCGACGTGATGGGCTCCCTCACAAGCACCATCGAGGACGGCAAGTACGTGACCGGAGGCGGCTCCACAGAGGTCGACGTGGCCATGAAGCTGCGCGACTACGCCACAGACGTGGGCGGCAGGGAGCAGCTCGCCATAAGCGCGTTCGCCGACGCTCTTGAGGTTGTGCCGAAGACGCTTGCAGAGAGCGCAGGCATGGACCCGATAGACACGCTCGTGCAGCTTAGGTCGAGGCATAAGGCCAAGGACGGCGCACGCTACGGCGTCGACGTCTTCAGGAACGTGATAGGGGACATGGAGAAGCTCGGCGTCATAGAGCCGCTAAAGGTCAAGTCCCAGGCTATCTCAAGCGCTACAGAGGCTGCATCGTCCATCCTGAGGATAGACGACATGATAAGCTCTAAGGGCAAGGGCGGCGCAGGCCGCGGCGGCCCAGGGGGCGGCATGCCTCCTGGCGGCATGGGAGAGGACTAACCTTTATAACCACGCACCGAGAAGGATAAGCGCCTGTGGTTGAATGACAAAGCTGATACTCCTCGTCGGCACGCCCGGCGCCGGAAAGTCTACGGTGATCGGCGCCATCTCTAAGGGCACGAAGATAAGCGTGATCAACCTCGGCGACGTCCTGCTCCAGATAGCAAAGGAGCGCACCGGCCTGACTGACAGGGAGAAGCTCGGGGTGAGGGGCGAGGACGAGATCAAGGCAGACAGGGAGCTCGCGTTCAGGAAGATAATCGAGAAGAAGCAGGATAGCATAATAGACACGCACCTGACCATAAAGTTCGGGAGGAGATACATCCCTGGCGTGACCATAGGCGAGCTCGAGCACATCAGGATAAAGGCGATAATCTACATAGACGCCACTGCCAAGGAGATCTGGTCCAGGCGCCACAGGGACACGTCAAAGCCCGGCAGGAGGAACATGAACGATACCGAGGCAGAGATAGACGAGCAGAGGAACATCAACCTCGCCATCCTCTCTTCATGCGCGATCTACCTGAGCATACCCATCTATATCATATACAACAGCGAGGGGAAGCAGTCTGAGGCTGTGGCAGAGCTCTCCAGGATAATAAAGGAGTACCTCTCCGCCTGAACGGGATCAAATGAGCCTGATAATACCGGAGCTGGCTGCCATAGCGGCTGTAGATGTAGCTATCTCGCTCTCAATACAGAGGAAGATTTCGAGCGCAGAGAAGACCTACCGCCTGCAGAAGAAGCTCAACGCCCACATGGCCGACCTCAAGGAGATGACCAAGGCGCACGCCTCAACCGAGGAGATGATGGCCAAGCAGAAGGAGGTGTCTGCTGTGGCCATGGAGAACACGAAGCACCAGATGCGCTCGATGCCCATCCTCCTGGTCATCTCCGTTGCATTCTACTTCTTCCTGCTGCCGCACCTCTTCCCATCCGGCACGCGCACCATGGACCTCCTCGTCACCACGATAACGTACACCGGCTTCACCGACAGCATCTACTTCATCATCTTCACTGTGGCGATCTCCTTCAGCACCCAGATGGTCCTGCGGAAGGTCGACGAGAAGTCGTTCGGCAAGAAGTACGCGGAGCAGGAGGCTGCCGAGGCCGCAGAGGCGGTAGAGACTGCGGCAGCAAAGGCCGCCGAGGCCTCAGCGGCAAAGGCCACTGGAGCTGCAAAAGCAAACGCCGCCAAGAGTTAGGAGGTCGCGTTAGCAACTGCTATCCCTTCATCCGTCACTATCGAGACAGTGTAGTTCTGTGCTGTGTAGTTTTCCTGCTGCGTCGCCATCCCCGGGAACAGCTCCCCATAGAACGCAAGCGTGGCAGAGCCGTGCGCCGGTATCTCATATCCTATCGCGCTCGTTGGAGGCACCTGCTGCTGCCCTGGAGACAACAGCGCCACGCTCTCATTGCTGTATACCACAAGCATGGCGCCAGGCTGCCCGCTCATGAAGACGAACTGCCCAGACTGCGGCCCATACGGGCCGCCGCTTCCCCCCAGTATCCCGCCCTCTATCATTATGTTGTTCACTGGGGTGGCGAGCTTGATCATGAAGGTGCCGTTCCTCGCGTAAGAGGAGTTCATGCCTAGGGCCGCGCCGTTTATGAACATGCTGTTGTTGTCCTGCCGTGTGACCCACTGGCCGCCTGCCTGGCCCTGCTGTGGCACCGGATACCTGTTTCCGGAGACGTTCATTGTGGCGTTTCTACCTTCAGGCTGCGGCGCGCCTACAATCATCCCGTATACCATTATACTGCTGTTGCCATCATTGACGAGCGAGACAGCGAGAGCGGTAGAGTTGCCTGAGCCGCTCACAGAGGCACGTACGGTCAGGTTTGCGCTGGGCACAGGGAACATCGCTCCAAGGCCCGGCTGCATCTGGTACCTTGCGTGTCCGCTCACAAAGTTGCTTATCTGCGGACCGCTAAGCCCTGCGGGAGACGGCATGACCGCTGCGCTGAGCGCAGGGATCAGCACAAACACAGGTGTGAAATTCTCCGAATACTGCTCAGTCACCACTGGGGAGAAGTCAAGGAGCAGTCCTGAAGAGGAGTTGAGCTTGTTGCTCGTATCGACCCTTGCGCTGACGCTGGTGCCTGCAAGGCTCACGCCGTAGGTGGCATTGTCGACTGTTATGCTTGCCGAGGTTATGTTGAATCTCACCATGTCTATCTCGGCGCCGCTTGGTATCTTCGCTGATCCAATCACCTCGCTCTCGTTTATGAGGCTCAGAAGATCGAGCCTGCCGCTTGAGTTCACCTGCATCCACGAGCCCGTCGAGTTGCCTGTGACTACGTGCACGCTCAGCGAGGAGTAGTTAAGGTATAGCGCCGTTGTCCCTACCGGGACCGAGGGCGGGTCGGTTATGCTTATCGGTATATACTCTGAGTTCACGCTCGTGAAGTAGAGGTAGCCCACCACGGCGATGGCTATGACCGCGACAACCACAGAGCTCTTCCAGAGGCGGCTGCTGTTAAGTATCATCTCGTTCTCAGTCCTGCTCTCGCTTGGCTGGCTTATCCTATAGTGCTTCCACTTCCTGGCAAACTCCCTGTCCTTCGGTTCTATCAGCCCTGCGCTCTCAAGGTCATTGAGGTGCTTGCTCACCGTGGAAGGCGCCAGATCCAGCTCTTCGGAGATGCTGCTGAGATTCGTCTTCCCCCCAGAGATCAGCTTCAATATCTTCTCCTTAGTGCTCCCATGCTTGCTCATAAGATATCCACACTCTATTTGCCGCCTCTGCATTATTAAACGTTCCTTCCGTTTCGTTTTTAATTCGCTTTTGTCACTTCGCCCTTAACACCTTCTTCAGCCCTCCATACTTGAATACGACAAAGCCCAGTACCGCCAGCAGCGCTCCTGAGAGCATGTCGCCTATTTTGAGTATGAATGGCGTTCCGGTCTCTTCAAAAGCTGTCGGAGAGAAGCCCGCAGCTCCTGCATCAGATTCATACCTGCTGTAGTTTGCTGCGCCCCCTCCAGCGCCTCCGCCTACATAATTCCCGCTTCCTGGATATCCGCTTGCATTAAACGCATGCGACGTGGTTATCGTCGGTATACTAGGTATGACAAAGTTGTATGCCGAGTAAGCCAAGAACGCGATTCCCAGTGCAAGCACCACCAGTCCTATCTTTTCAATGTTCGACCATCCCGAGTCAGCCTTCGTAGCCATTTTTCCACCATGTTCGTTCGCATATAATAACGCCAGCGAGCCGCAAAAGAGTCACGTGGCCTGTCCCACCATCTTGCCTTAGTTCAATGTGGCTACGGTCATGTTATCCATGCAGATACGCCGGCATCACTGCCAATCTCTAATACCACGTAAATATAAAAAGATTTCCAATCACTTCGTTTTTATTACACGCTCAGTCACAACCTCTAATTTAGAGACACTACACTTCGCTTTTAAAAACGAACTATAAGTTGACATAAAATACGAAAGTAATAACAAGTTTTATATATCCTGACCGCCAGATGTACACCACACTACTGTCAGAATAGCGGCACATAGTTCGAGTTAGTGATATCGTGACTGGCGTATATTCTGTGGAGGTTGACAAAGTCTCCAAGGTCTATAGGTCATCGGCAATAGAGGTAGATGCCTTGACTGACGTATCCTTTTCGCTGAAGCAGGGGGAATTTGTCGCCATAGTAGGCCCTTCGGGCAGCGGCAAATCCACGATGATGCACATGCTCGGCACCATAGACAAACCAACGAGAGGCGAGGTATACATAGACGGGATTCCCACCTCCAAGATGGACGGCGTCACGCTTGCCAAGTTCAGGAACCAGAAGCTTGGGTTCATCTTTCAGGCGTACAATCTCGTGAATGGCATAGATGCAGAGATGAACGTTGAATTGCCATTGATGGTAAACCCGATGACGCAAGCTGAGAGAAGGTCCAGGGCAGACAAGATACTCATCGGGCTGGGCCTTGGCGAAAGGCTTCATCTGAAGCCAACGCAGCTCAGCGGCGGGCAACAGCAGAGGGTCGCGATAGCGCGAGCGCTTGTCAACAACCCGTCTCTGATACTCGCCGACGAACCTACGGGCAACCTTGACACCAAGGCCGGTGATGAGGTCATAAAGCTCTTCAAGGAGATATGCAAGAAGCAGAAGGTCACGATAGTGATGGTGACACATAACCCCGACCTGACAAGGCATTGCGACCATGTAATCTACATAAAGGACGGACGGCTGGAAAAGGAGGAAAAGAGGAATTGAAATGAAAATAGAAAAAGATTTGTATAGGAAGATCGGAGCGTTACTGCTGTTTGCCATGATGGTACCTGCGCTAGTCTACGCGTCTAACGGCTACTCGTCCAATTATGGCGGCACCAATACCAGCGCTCCGATACCTCCCAGCCCAACGTTCAACATCACTACAAACACAATCACTGTGTGCAGGGGCCTGACAAACTTCATACCGCTAAACATAACCGATTACGGTAACGCGTATGGGGCCGGCATGTCAGACGTCCAGCTCTCATTCAGCAACAAGAACATAATCCAGCCAAGCACCATTACAGTGAACAGCATAAATCCACATACCTCTGATGTCATCGATGCGCCAATATTCTTCGATTACAACACGTCTCCAGGGCTCACAGTTCTGGAGATACCAATAACCTTCGACTATCTTAACATCTACACTTCAAGCCAGGTCAAGAACGTCACCCTCGACGTGCTGAACTGCCCCTCCGACTTTCCGCTGCAGGTGAACCTATCTACCGATGTGCTGGTCTCAGGGCAGGTGAACAACCTGACGCTAAGCTTCAAGAACACTGGCGACTCTACGCTTAACAGCATCTCTGCCCAGACCTCGATCTCAAGCAGCCAGTCCGGGATAACGTTCATAAACCACAAGCCAATCGAGATAAGCTCCCTGGCTCCGTACGCCACGGTGAACGTTACAGAGGAGATGTACGAGAACGCATCGCAGATATTCCCGTTCAACGTCTCTATAACGCTGTATAACGGGACGGAGTTCGCGCAGGCGATGGACAGCTTCTCAATGCTCTCCAGCGGAACAGTGGTCATGGTGCCGTCAAGCATCAGCATCACCCCAACCAGCGTCACCCCTGGTAGCATCTTCCTGATATCGCTTGTAATAACAGACACCGGCACGAGCGGGGTCTCGAATGCAAACGCTACAGCAATCCTGCCGAGCGGGTTCTCTGATTACGGCACCACGAGCTCAGATTACATAGGCAGCATAGGCACAGAGACGCCTACGCCCATCAGCCTCACCCTCATGGCCAACTCGTCAGTCAAGTCAGGGTCATACACCATACCTATAAAGCTTGACTATCTCGGCAGCTTCAGGGAGGCGCTGAGCTCTATTGTAAACGTCACAGTCAATATAACAAGCTCAGGATCAAGCGGGCTCTCCGGCTCGACTACGGGAGGTACGCCTTTGAGCACCAGCGCAAGCAGCAGCGGTGATACCGGCCTGTATATCGCGATAGCCGCCTTCGTAGCCGCCATTGCCGTGATATTCGTCGGAGTGCCGATGCTCAACAAGCGGAAGCGCGCCGAGAAGCCCAAGCCAAGGTAGGTCATATAGATGGACGTAAGGGATATCGTCAGGCTTGGCATAATCCAGCTGAAGGAGAAGAAGGTAAGGACCGCGCTCACCATAATCATGGTGATAATAGGGGTAGCGTCGATAGTGGCGCTTACATCCCAGACGGCAGGCACAAGCGCCAGCATCCAGAAGTCCCTGGGTTCGCTCGGTCCTACCGCGATACTGGTCTCGCCCAGCGGCAAGACCTTACTGACGAGCGCAGATGTCGCTGAGATAGAGACGTTGCCTAACGTAAGCAGCGTAACTCCGATAGTCACGGGAAGCGGCACGCTCACAGTCGACGGAGAGAACCAGTCGGTGACGATACTCGGGGTGAGTACGAATGGGCTGGACGAGATAATGGGCAACTCCACCTTCCTATATCAGGGAGCCCTCTACTCGGATAACCTGACGCCATCATCAGACATAGGCTATAGCGTAGCATTCTCGTCAACTTCTGAGCCTGACGTGCAGCAGATTGGGGCCAACGAAACCGGCACTTTGGAAGTCTCGGGAAGCAGCGGTGGCGGATTCGGGGGCGGAGGCTCCTCCTCGTCAAAGATTGCCATCCCTATATCCGGAGTCCTCGACGACCACAGCACCTCGCTCATATCCGTGGACGACAGCGTCTTCTTCTCATTATCCTACGCAGAGGTCCTGCTGGACAAGGATTCGTACAGCGAGATACTTGTCAAGGCCAACAGCGCGTCCAGCGTCACCGCATTGACATCCCTCCTTGAGGTCGTATACGGAGACAACGCAAGAGTCACCAACACTGCGTCTCTGGCATCCACCTTCTCGTCTATAACCTCGAGCACGACCACGCTCTACATAGTGATAGCAGGCATCTCGCTTCTCGTAGCAGCGATAGGCATAATGAACGTGATGCTGATGTCGGTGTCTGAGCGGATACACGACATAGGCATCTTCAAGTCGATAGGGTTCGAGAGCAAGGACGTTCTACTGATCTTCATGTTCCAGGCTGTGGTGATAGGCCTCCTCGGCGGGGTTCTCGGCCTCGGCTCCGGAGTGCTGGCCTCATACGCGATCTCTTCAGCAGGTGGACTGCACAGCACCCCCACCGCCGCTGCACCTACCTCTTTCACTGCAGGATCCGGCGCAAGGACCTTCGGCAGCGACGCAGGAGGATTCTCAGGTAGGGGAGGCGGAGGGACGGCCTTCGTCTCCACAGCAGGTGGAGGGGCGCAATTTTATTCAACCTCGGCCAGCGCCGCACCATCCACTACCACGACCTCCTCTACTTCTGTGGAGCCCGTCTTCACCCTGTCTGTGATAGCCGAGGCTATTGCCATAGCAGTGGTCATAAGCATGATAGCCGGCATATATCCAGCCTGGAAGGCCTCGAAGATGGAGCCCATAGATGCGCTCAGGACGCTCTAGCGCGCCGCATCTGCTG
>JASHXR010000080.1 GCA_030043435.1 Microcaldota archaeon | reverse complement strand
CAGATGTGATGTCAGACGGCCAGAACGTGATACTCACTGCGACAGTATCCGGAGGGGTATACCCATACACTTACGCATGGACTGACAACGGCGTCTCGATATGCAGTGACTCTGCAACCTGCACATACATACCTCCGACAAGCACGAACGACCTCGGCACGCTACACGACATAGAGGTAACGGTGACTGACACCACGACAGGAGGCGCAACACCTCCGGAGACTGCGAACGCAGTATCCACAGTGACAGACTATCCTGCGCTCCAGGTCTCGCTTACGCCTACGACTACGAACACCATCTCGGCTGACCAGTCAGTGACGTTCTCGTACACCTCCACTGGCGGCACAGGCGGCTACACGTACGCCTACTCGGTCAATAACGGGATAGCAGGGACTGACTACATAATAACAGGAAACTCTATACAGTTCGACACCCCTGGCAACTATCTTGTCACGCTCAACGCGAACGACATGTCAGGAGAGACTGCATCAGCCAACGTGCCTGTCCAGGTAACCCCTGTACTCCAGGTCTCGCTGACGCCTACTACTGCCAACTATATCTCAGCAGGCCAGTCGGTAACGTTCGCTTACAATTCCGTTGGCGGGACCGGCAGCAACCAGTACTCATACTCGCTTAGCAGCAACGCAGGAGTCACCGAATCTGGCAACACCTTCACGTTCAACACAGCCGGCAACTACATCGTGACGCTCAACGTGAACGATCTCTCGGGAGAGACGGCATCAGCCAACGTGCCTGTCCAGGTCACGCCTCCTCTGGCGACGCTCATTGTGGCGAACAGGACATACATCTCGGCCAACCAGGCGGTCTCGTTCACCAACTACACAACTGGAGGCACAGGCAGCTATACCAACACCTACACTGTGACCAACGGGGTTGCAGGCATAGACTACATAATCAGCAACAGCGTTAGCAGCGGCGTCGGCCAGGCGATATACGTGAACTACGCCCCAATAACCACCGGCACGCCTCCGTACACCTATGTCTGGTCATACTCTACGCCTGCAAGCCCTAACGACTTCATCGTTGCCACAGGGGACTGCACCCCTGCCGGCTCCCCTGCAAGCAATGCGATAGAGTCTGGGATAGTCTGCACTCTCCCTTCAGTTGACGTAGCTTCTACAGGCACATACTCGTTCGAGATCAGCGTCACAGACAGCGTAGGGGTCACGGCAAACGCGTTCGGCAGCACAGACGTCGGCACCAGCACTGGAAACACGATAGTGACCTTCATCACTCCAGGCAACTACCTTGTCACGCTCACGACCAACGACCTTTCCGGAGAGACTGCATCCAACTCAGTGAACATTGACGTTACCCCTGCGCTCCAGACGCAGGTCAATGCAAACATGACCTACATCTCCGCAGGCCAGACGATAGCGTTCTGGAACACATCCACTGAAGGCACGGGCAACTACATGAACTCATATTCTGTGAACACAGGAACCGCAGGAATTGACTACGTGATAAACAGCATAACAGGCAACGCAATAACGTTCAACACTCCAGGCAACTATATCGTGACGCTCACGACCAACGACCTGAGCGGCGAGGTCGCGTCCAATTCGATCCCGGTCCAAGTCACGCCTCAGCTCCAAGTCTCACTCACTTCAACAGGCAACTACATCTCCGCTGGCCAGACCGTAGGCTTCTCATACACACCGACCGGAGGGACTGGTTCTAACCAGTATTCGTACACCATCTACCCTACGGCGCCTACAAGGTACTACACCGGATACACGTCTGGAGGATATACCTCTGGGCAGTTCTTCAGGTCAGCGTACCCGATCAATGCAACATACAGCGACGCGACCCTGTCCGAGTCTTACACCGGGTCGACATTCAACATGGACCTTGCGCAGACAACCGGAAACGGATACGACCTGGGATTCTATTATGAGGCAGGCACTCTGGGCGAGCTTGCCGCCAACGGCATAAGCATCTCCGGCACAGGCACATACGGCCTGAACCTATGGCTCAACGTGCAGGACTGGACATGGACCTCAAACGGCATATACACCGGACTCGGCAGTGACGGCTCTTATGGCATAGGCCCGGCCTCTCCAAGCGCGGTCAATTCCGCAACGTCATTCTACCTCACTGCTGGCCTCTGCAGCGGCAACTCATACACAGTGGCACAGCTTGCAAGCGGCACATGCACAGGGATAGACGCCAATACGCCTGTAGACATATGGATCGGCGTAGGCCCTCTTGGAGGAGCCGGATCAGACAGCGTGTCCATAAGCGTGCCTTCGAGCGGAGCAAGCCTGACCGGCAACACAGCGACATTCAGCGCTCCTGGAAACTACATCGTGACGCTCAACGCGAACGACCTCTCAGGTGAGACTGCATCGAACTCCATGACTGTCGATGTTACCCCTGCTCTTGCGATAACCTCGTTCACCAACTCAACCAGCTCTATAGTCAGCAACGACCAGTCGGTATACTTCACCAACACTACGCTCTACGGCACAGGCAACGACATCTATACCTATCTGGTGAACAACGCTCCTGCAACGCCTAACGCCAACGGCTCAATCTCATTCAACGGGGCTTCTCCTGACAGCGTCACATTCCCATCTGCGCTGCTCGCTAATGTGGTCCCTGCAGGTGCAACTCCGGTGCTCAACGTATCATTCTTCGTTGCCAACGACATAGACAGCGGCATATTCGGCGGGGGATGGGCTCTCGACAACTATGTTAAGACCGTAGAGGTATGGCAGACCAGCCCTGGCAACTTCTTCGCCATAGAGCTCTACAACGGCACCTCAACAGTATTCGCAGGCGCAACCACTCCTGGCTCAACAAGCCTCGGCCAGACGGTGCAGCCTATAAACGGCATAGCCAGGATGGTCGGCGGAGACGCGTTCACGTTCGAGGGAACGTTCAACGCACTTGCGGAAGGCCAGCCTGTCTACAACTACGGCGGCACACCTGCGGACATACTGGCAGGCAATGTGCCTTACGCCCCCAACCCATTCTCATGGCTCTCATACTACTTCGGGGCTAACGCAGTCTCATACCAGTACAACTACATCGACGGAGGCAATGGATGGTCATTCGACTACGGCTACTGCGGAGAGAACTGGGTGAACGCAGGCACAGGCACCTACGGTGACATTTACACTGGCAACTGCATAACAGACAACGTTGCTCTCGCTGTCAACGACCTCTCAGGCGAGACTGCGACTTCGCCAGCCAATGTCATTGTCTATGTGACACCTTCTCTGGCAACAAGCCTTGTCGCGAACAGGACATACATCTCCGCAGGGCAATCTGTAGACCTATGGAACATAACATCGGGAGGCACCGGCTCGTACCAGTTCTCATATTCTGTCTCACCTAGCGCCTCTGTCACATGGAACGGCGCCGTCGCGACTTTCGGCGCTTCTGGGAACTATGTCGTGACGCTCGACGCGAATGACCTCACAGGAGAGACGGCTTCCAATTCAGTGGCCATAGACGTGACTGCGCCTCTCACAATCTCTGTGGCGCCACAGAACATAATAATAGACACTGGCCAGACCTTCACGCTTACCGCAACCTCTACAGGCGGCACAGGCAATGACGTATACACGTGGGAGGACTACGGAACGCAGCTCTGCGCTGACTCGGCTACATGCACGTTCAACAGCCTTGGCTCATACGCATACCCCTCGTACAACTACGTCAACGTCAGCGTCACAGATGCCTCTGCCGAGGTAGCGAACACGCCTAACGACACCGTAATAGTCAACTACGCCCCGACTGTCAGCATCTTCCCATATGAGACAACAGAGGAGCAGGGCCAGTCTGTCACGCTCAACGCGGTTGTGATGGGCGGCATAGGCCCATTCACCTACCAGTGGTACAACGGCTCAACGCCGATGAGCGACACGGGGACTACGCTCACGGTGCCTGGAAACGCACTCGGCACGTTCCAGTACTCGGTCTCAGTCACTGATACTGGCGCGACACCTGGCGCAACGCCTTCAACTCTGACTGTATATTCGAACAACGCTATAGTCGGAGTGGTTGCAGCTCCTACGGCTACCGTAACGCCTTCAAACACTGCTATAAGCGATGACACGCCTCCGCAGAACGTCCTCCTGACATCCAACGTGGTTGGGGGCATAGGCCCATTCACCTACCAGTGGTACAACGGCACTAGCGCAATAGCAGGCGCTACAGCAAGCACATACAACGTCGTATCAGGCGCAACAGGCAACTTCGTGTACTCTGTAGCTGTAACAGACACCGAGAACCCTGAGCACTACGAGAATGTGAGCGCAAGCTGCACAAGCATACCTGACTGCTTCACAACCATACAGGGCGCAGTAAACGCTGCCCTGCCTAACACGACCATATACGTCTACCCTGGCACGTACGACGAGCAGGTCTCGATAACCACCAACGGCATAACGCTGGTTGGGTCTGGAGCGTCCAACACCATAATAGAGCCTACTTCATTCAGTATCCTTGCAACTGGCTATGACTCGTACCTAGGCTTTGCCCCAGGAATACTCGTACAGGGAGTGACTGACGTCAACATAGAGAACCTCCAGGTGAACAACGTCAACGCCGCAAGCCTGGTGTCAGGCTGTGGGGCCCAGGAGGCTGACGGGATAGACTATCTAGACGCAGCAGGAAGCATCGAGAACGCATTTGTGACAAACACAGAGCTTGGCGCATCTTCATTCGGCTGCCAGTCCGACGCACCTCAGGGTATAGTCGCAGAAGCCCAACAGGGAGACGAGTCTACGCTCAACATAAACAACGTCACTGTCAACAACTTCCAGAAGAACGCTATAACTTGCGACGACGTGGGCACGCTGTGCAACGTCATGAACAGCAGTATAGACGGCATTGGCAACACCATCCTAACCGCGCAGAACGGCGTCCAGTTCGCTTTCGGCTCTGCAGGCGAGATAGTGAACACCAAGATAAACAACATATACTACAATAACCAGTCGCTCAACGACTATACCGCATCGCCTATACTCGTCTATGCTCCTGGCTGCACTGTCTACACTAACAACAACCTGATAACGAACTCGCAGCAACCATACTTCAACTCCACTGCGACATATAGCTGCGCGATACCTGGCGCTACTACGCCACAGCCTGCTTCTGTGGCTGACTCGGACAATGCTCTCGTAATGGTGACCCCTCCTCTCGAGCTCTCGTTCAAGGCCAGCATGACCGACATCTCGATCAACCAGTTCGTCACGTTCACAAACAACACCATAGGAGGGACGGGCAGCGTCACATACTCCTATGACGTGCAGAAGTGCGTAATAATCGCAGGCTGCTCTGCGACATCCAACGTGGTCTACCAGGGCAACAACATCTTCCAGTTCAACGGGATCGCATACGGTAACTTTGCATACAACGTAATACTTACTGCAACTGACGCGAGCGGCGAGACTGCATCCAACTCTATATTGATCACGGTCATGCCTCCGCTCGAGTTCACCTCGTTCAGTGCGAACACGCCTATAAGCCTTGACCAGTACACCACATTCACCAACGCCACCTCAGGCGGCACAGGCACGAACCAGTACACATACTCGATACTGAGCGGGCCTAGCACCACGTTCACAGACCTCGGGCACAATGAGCTCCAGTTCCCTCAGGCAGGCAACTACGAGGTCCAGCTTGCGGTCAGCGACATCTCAGGTGAGGTCAACTACACCACGTTCAACGTGATGGTGAACCCTGAGCTCACGGTCAACGCCCTGCCTAGCATAACGATCGACCAGGGCCAGAGCTACACGTTCAACGCAGTCGCCAACTACGGAACTGCACCATACTCATACTCATGGACTGTAAACAGCCTGCTCACAGTCTCCGCAGGATGCGGGACCGCTGACTACTGCACCATTACCGGCAGCACTATCGGCACAGGGCTTACTGCCTCTGTGACAGTCACTGACAACTCGCTTGGCTCCCCTGCAGAGACTGCCACTTCTACGGCAACGGTAGACGTCAGCCCTCCTCTCGTTACAAAGCCTATAACCTCATCAGCTCCAACAGTGGACCAGGGCCAGATCTCCACTGAGACTGTGACTGTGGTAGGAGGGACCTCGCCTTACACGTTCCAGTGGTACAGCCAGCCTGGAGACACATACACGTGGAACGCGATACCAGGGGCAGACAGCTACCAGTACATATTCGTCACCAATGCAAACACCGCAATAGGGACATGGGAGTTCAACGCCCTCGTAACAGACAACTCCATGACACCTGAGTCTGTAAACCAGTCCACGCTCTCGCCAGGGGGAGAGGGGGTAAGCGTGTATCCTGCGCTGAGCGCAACGACCTCTGCATCACCAAACCAGATCACGCCTGGAAGCACAGCAGTGCTCTCTGGGAACGTGGTAGGAGGGACTAACTCTGCGAACTTCTACTGCCAGTGGTATGTGGAGCAGCCTGGAAGTGCGTCATACTCCACAGTATCAGGTGCGAACAGCTGCGACACCTACGACTTCGTGACTACTTCAGGCACGGCCCAGGGAACGTACCTCTTCAAGCTCCAGGTGACCGACGACGGCACAAGCGTACACAACGTAGTCAACTCGACAGTCTCACCGGTAACAGTGGGAACCTTCGGTGTCGCGCTGACCAGCTCCTCATCGTCGCTCGACTCTGACCAGCCGCTCTCGCTCCTCGCCACAGTGACTGGAGGGACGGGATCGTATGCATACTCATGGAGCGGCCCAGGAACCTCTTCATGCGACATAGCCTCTACCTCAAGCATGTCTGAGACATGCAACGTGGTCGTCAGCACAACAGTGCCTACCACTGACATGTTCACTGTGAGTGTGACAGACGCTACGCCAAACACGATGGACGGGGCTGTCGATGTCTTCGTCAACCCTGCGCCTACAATCACGTTCACGCCTCTGGTCACGCCGATCGACTCAGGAGCAGTAGAGACGTACACCATATCGATAACAGGCGGGACAGGGCCATTCCAGATAACCTTATGGAATGACACCACAGGCACGCCTGTCTCAACTGCATTCAGCACTACCATACTCAGCCCAGGAGGCTCAGGCGGCATCTCGTTCGTAGTGAGCTCGAATGCGCCTAGCACCTCATTCACATACCTCGCCCAGGTGTCAGACCAGGGCACCAACCCTGCATACACGTTCAGCTCTCCGACAAACACCATAGTCGTGGCCCATGTGCTCAACTCCAATGTGTCTGCGATACCTCCTGCAATAGGCCTCGGCGAGAACACGCTTATAACCGCGAGCGTGCAGTACGGCGTCTCGCCATATACGTTCGAGTACACTATCTCCAACAACGGAGTCGCAGTATATGACAACACGTTCAGCGTGGCTGCGACCGACCCATCGAACACGGAAGTGCCTACAGACTACAGCATAACGTACGCGCCTGGAAGCAACGCGCTTGGCACCGACACGGTCAACGTGATAGTCAAGGACGCTACATACAACGCGTATCCTACGACGTGCTACCCTAGCGGAAACGCCAATGTCATAAACTGCGAGATACTCTCAAACACGCTCGTTGTAAACCCATCGCTCGCCGTGTCAGCGACACCTGGCGTCGCTACTGCGACTGACGTTGGCATAGGCGTCAACGTGCTCGGCAGCGCGACAGGCGGCACAGGCTCGTACACCTATGGTTGGACGGTCGCGCCGAGCGCGGCCTGCCCTGGATTCAGCACTCCGTTCAACGGCACGAGCTTCACATACACCCCTACGAGCGCGACCAGCGACTGCCAGTTCGTCTTCACCGCGAATGACGGCGTACAGTCGCTCAGTGCGACGACTGCGCAAATAGCCGTCACCAATGCCCTCTCGATAACTAGCTTCACAGTAAGCAACCCGATAATAGACCTTGGACAGCCAGAAATGGTCAACGTGCAGGTCTCTGGCGGCACACCTATTTATTACACATTGAGCATAGACGGATGCGGCCTGTCTGGTGACCTCGCAACAAACCCTATCTATGGGCAATACTACACATACAACTCCCTGGATAATGCGTTCCCTATATTGCTTCCAGACCTGCCATGCACCGTCGGCATCAACGATTTCAATGCCATGATAACTGACTCAGACCCTCAGGCAACGGCCAACAGCATGACTACCATAACCGCATATGCAACTCCATCAGTGGCGCTCTCTGCAAGCTCGACCTCGCCGACTTCAGGACAGGGCGATGCGCTTACCGCAGACATCAGCGGAGGAGCAGGTCCATTCACTGTGCAATTCCTCTACAGCAACGGCACTATAGCCAACACCGTAACAGGCGCAGCTGACGGCAGCGTTGCATACCAGTTCAACGCGCTCTCAGGAAGCGTGACATACAACGCAGTGGTCACAGACGAGGGGACAACGACTCCGTACACGTTCAACTCTGTTCCTGTGACTGTCAGTGCCGTTGGGTCAGGGTCGTCAGCGTCCCTGGCAATCTCGCCTTCAAACAGCAGCATTACAGTAGGCCAGACAGAGACCTTCACGATCAGCGTGACCGGAGGGTCGTTCCCGAGCAATCCCGTCTTCCTGTTCAACATGACCTCTGGCTCAGCCGTGGAGTGCACAGGGTGCAGCGACAACGGTAACGGAGTGGAGATATTCACTAGCGGAGGAAGCAATACCATCTCGCTCACTGCAAGCAGCACAGGCACGTTCACCTACGCTGCAGGGCTCTCCCCGACGCAGTTATCGGCGAATGTTGTAATCACGGTCAACCCTGCGCCAACCACCACTGTCAGCAGCGGAGGCAGCGGCGGCTCAGGAGGCGGAGGTGGCGGAGGCGGCAGTAGCCCAGACCTGCCTACTGTGACATCGATGGGCGCATGCGACCAGATAGCCAACTTCACGCAGCTCGGTAAGGTCGTCTTCAAGCTTGACGGCCAGGACTTCACAGTAGTCGAGAACTTCATCACGCCTACCAGCGCAGGGATCTCAGTGAACGGCAACTCATACACGATAAGCAACGACAGCACTGTCTCGCTGGGCCTGATAGGCAACGAGAGCTTCAACGCGACGGTGAAGGCGATCTCTTACATACCGATACAGCAGACCATAACGCTTGACATCTGCGGTCCTTCCAGCAGCGCTGCGGCTACGACTGTGACAAACTCGGCCAACAGCACAAGCACGGCAACCACCACGCTGCCGCTGACCACCGTAGCCCCTGTCACGCCTAAGACACCTCCTACGACGACGATACCTGCGCCTACGCACACGAACAGCACAGGAGGGTCGCTTGCACCAAGCCCGCTCTCCGCACTGACCTCGCTCGGAGCAGCCCTGCCGATAGGCATAATCGCGGTAATAGCGGCTATAGTCGCAGGGTTCGTCGCCTTCGGAAGGAGAAGGAGGCGCAGGAGATAGACAGCGCCAGTCGCCTAGCGCCAGGGCCTGCCATAGGCCACCCGCAAATGATTAGCGCATGTTTATAAACGTGCTTGCTGAGATATTGCCGAGACTTGATCCTATGAACCGAATAACCGCATCAGTTTCGCTCGCAGCAGCTGCAGCCGCATCCGCCGCCGCAGGCGCATCCTCGGCAGCATCTACTACGATACCTGTGCCTGTGCATACGAACGTGACCAACGCAGCTCCTATCGGCATGGCCTCCTCTACCACGCTCTCCCCGATACTGCCCATAGGCGTCGCGATAGCCGCGGCCATCATCGTAGGCTACTTAGTATACAACAGCGCGGCAAGAAGGCGCGGATGACTTACAGTCTCCTTCTGCCTGCCTTTGATAAGGGCTCACTCAAGGCCTTGAGAGGATATACTGGAGGATCTGGCAGCTGATAAACTCATTACTTCGCCGTGTGCTCCTTGTGCGCCTTGTGGCTGCCGACAATGACCACTGCAAGCGGCAGACAGACGAACTGTATCACAGCGCCGACCACAGGAATGATGCGCACGAGCACTGCGATGTAGACGAAGAGGCCGTTGTTCGACGAGCCATTGTTTATCTCGCCGAAGAAGCGGCCCAGGTTAGTGCCATCTTCCTTCAGGTTCAGCATCATGAGCGCGTATGCAGCTGCTGCGGAGAGGAGCGCGCCACTTATGACATCTCCTATGAGCGCGCCTGCACCGCCTAGCACCACTCCGAATACCATGCCTACCAAGCCAGAGATGAGGCCGAGGCCGAGAATGAGGCCGAGTACCTTCTTCCTGGAGAGCAGGCGGGACAGTCCGTGCTGCACGCACCCTACGTAGTTGACCCTCTCCTTCCTGTGGAGCGCGTCAGAGGCGCTGAACATCGCGGAGACGTACCATCCTATGAGGAACCCCGCGGCGATGCCTCCCAGTACGAACGAGACGAAGAGCGCGGCCAGCGCCGAGACCACTCCGACTATGTCCGCTAGCCCTGCGATCACTGCCAGTATCACTATGATTATTACCGCAAGCACTACCGCGAGTATAAGGAGCTCGACAAAATGGTCGACAACCAGCTTCGTAGCCCTCTCCCACGCCTCGTCCTTCATGCAGATATACTCTCAGGAAAGGTATTTAAAGTGTCTATGGTGCTGCGGCTTCTCTCCTCTGCCTCCCTTTCCCAAGCTGTTTTATATACTTGTGATGCATATGACGATTGGGACATACGGCCGTATGGGAATGGCGCCTTGAGTCCAGGCAGGAATGGCTGATGAAGAGGGCAAAGGGATAGGCGCCAAGGCCCCCACGCTGAGAGACGCCGATAATAGCAGTGATAGAATGATGCCGAACCTCGACCCTAAGTCGATAAAGAAGATGATGGACAGGATGGGGATAAAATCCAGCGAGATAGACGCGCAGCGCGTCGTTATCGAGTCGTCAGACAGCGAGATAGTGATAGAGGACCCGCAGGTTATGATGATAGAGGCGCAGGGGACCAAGTCATTCCAGATAAGCGGGTCGGTGCGCGAGATGAGGAAGGAGGCGGCGAAGGTCGAGATAAGCGATGACGACGTGGCCATGGTCAAGGAGCAGGCAGGCGTAAGCGACGACGCTGCGGCCAGGGCCGCGCTTGAGGAGTCCAACGGCAATATAGCAGAGGCGATACTCAAGCTCAAGGGGGGATAGCTGCCCTCCTGTGGCGCTAGAGGCCAAGCCACATGCAGTTAAGCATCGTCCTGACGCCATCCACGCCTATGTACCATCTTCCCATGTTCTCGTGCCTGTCCTGCGATAGCTAATTGCACTGCTTATGGCTTTCAGCTAATGCCTTCCGGTACTTAGGCTTAAATGCTTTTACCAACCGTATAGTATCATGGCAAACGACATCGATAAGGTCAAAAGGTCAATAAGGCCTATTCTAAAGAGGTACAGTGTCGCAAAGGCAGCAATTTTCGGTTCTACCGCCAGAGGTGAAGCAAGGATGGACAGCGACCTAGACTTGCTTGTAGAATTCAACGGCAGGAAGACGCTGCTAGATCTCGGCAGCCTGTACAACGATCTCGAAGAAAAACTCGACAGAAAGGTGGATATAGTGACTTACAGGTCAATAGACCCGCGTCTCAGGAGGGCCATTCTTGCTGAAAAGGTGGACGTCCTTTGAACAAAGATCCCAAGATACTGATACAGGATATCCTATCAAGCATAGAGGTACCATGGAAGGACATTGTCGCTATGCGCAATTTCCTCCTTCATGAAT
>JASHXR010000079.1 GCA_030043435.1 Microcaldota archaeon | reverse complement strand
TCAACCTGGTGGCTTCAGACCTCGGTACGACTCAGTCTTATACGTTCAACAGCGCGCCTAACACCATAATCGTGAACAATGCGCTGCAGGCTGCATTCCAATATGCTACTATCAATGCGTATGCCGACCTGCCTGTGCCTTTAGAGGCGATAGTGCCTGGCGGTTCAGGGACAGCGCCGTACACCTACAATTTCATGGTCTATAACAGCCTGGGCTCGCTTGCCTCAAGCGCGATCTACGCTAATGTGTTCTCAGATACCAACTCATTCGGATTCACGCCTGCAGGCACAGGCATCTACACTGCAAACCTTGTCGTGGCCGACAGCGCGACAACGCCAGAGGCATACGCCTCAAACGCGGTAGTAAACGCGGTGATAGCCCCTACCGTCTCGATAACCCTGGCCGGCAACAGCGTGCTGGACATGGGAGAGCCGGTCGAATACGTGCTGTCGGTGCCTGCAAACACAGGGTTCGGGCCGTTTACAGTCAACCTTATGCTGCAAGGCAGCGTCATCTCAGGAAACACAATACCGATAGGCGGTGGGCAGGCGACCTTATCCTATACGCCGACGCAGACAGGCAACCTGACGTTCAACGGGACAGGGCTGGATACCGGCTCGACGCTTGGCTACAGGTTCTATTCGGCCTCGAATACCGTAACGATAGACCCGATCTTGAATGAGAGCATAACGCTGGCGCAGAATGCCATAACAGACGTCTCATTCTACAATGCAAATGCTGTGCTTGGGCTTGGCCTTGCTCCAGGCAACTCGATAGTGGCTAACGTGCTGATCCAGAATGTCACCCCATCATACAGCTCCACGCCCTCCGCAAGCTCCACTGTGTTCACAAAGCTGGTAGTCCTGCAGGTGAACGTCACATCCAATACCATAGGGGCAAACCTCACGGCAAATGTGACGCTCGGCTATCCGTGCTCCTATGCGTCTGTGGCGCCGTACCTGTACGACAATGGCACATGGAGCGCGCTCTCGCCGTATACGGTGAACAGCGAGGCCTGCACCCTGAGCTTTGGCATGCCGTTAGACCCAATCGTAGGCGTCTTCGCCTCGCAGGCCGTGACTACGACTGTGCCATCGGGAGGCGGGGGAGGCGGAGGTGGTGGGGCAGGCCCGAGCGGTGGCGGAGGGCAGTTCCGTCCTACGGTCTTGGACATCCCAGGGGGCTACGAGATACTGAACTTCACGCGCTACAGCTCCGAATCCCTCCTGTTCGGGGAGCGGGAGTACAACATCACCGAGAACTTCATCACGCCGACCACTGCAGGCATAACCTTCGATGGCGTGTCGTACACGCTCTATCAACTCGGCAACCAGAGCGTCGCGATAGGCGCAAACTCACTCTTCTACCTCAAGCTCATTAACATAAGCTACCTGCCCATAATAGACACCGTAGCGTTGGAGGTCGTCTCACCGCAATCGCAAGCCACGACTGCCAACGCCTCTGTCTCTGCAAACTCGCAGGCGCAAGACGTCATAGTCTCGAACTCGTCGACCTTCAATGGCACCGTAGGATTTACTAAGGGCGCCGATGTAGAGCTTCTGCTAAACGCGAACAAGACGAAGTTTACACTCTCCTCAGACACCAATCAGAGCGCGAACATCCTTATATACAACGTAAGCATTGGCGCGTCGCATCCCGCAGATTATCCGACTGTGATATCTACATTCGATTTCAGCGTGGATGCGAATGGCATAACAGCCAATGCGGTGGTAAGTTACACGTGCAGCCTGCCTGCCGACTCTGTAGCCGCGTTCGCGCTCGAGAACGGAAGCTGGCAGGCACTCCCTTCCACGACAGACGCGGCAGACTGCACACTGCAGTTCCAGGCGCCGACAGACCCTGTGATTGGGGTCTTCTCCTCGTACTTCGCGCCTCCGCCCTCGGACATAGCCAGGTCGGCAAGTACCACGTCAACTGTAACTACGGTTAACGGCACGAACGCATCCGCTGCCCCTTCCGTAACTGCATCAGATTTAAGGGAGACGGCGTATATCGTTGTGGTAGCTGCGGTGATAGCAACTCTGGCTTATCTCTATGCCAGGCGCAGGGGCAAGCAGGCAAGAGAAGGGAGCAGCAAGAGGAGGCCAAACCAGAATAGCGGACCAGAGTAGAGT
This sequence comes from Microcaldota archaeon, assembly GCA_030043435.1. Taxonomy (GTDB): domain Archaea; phylum Micrarchaeota; class Micrarchaeia; order Micrarchaeales; family CABMGC01; genus JAKAVK01. The sequence goes on along the minus strand of JASHXR010000079.1, from coordinate 2,940 downwards.
CCGGTACTTATCTGTTGGCCTGCAGTGGCGTGCTACAACTCAACTTCTGGTGCTAGGATGAGGCAGCTGGGCTGCATCCAGTAGACAGGGTCATCCAGTTGCAGCCGCTGTTTGAGGAGCAGATATTGCCGCCCTCGTCTGCGTTCTGGCTGCTCGCGTTCTCGGCCCCCAGCGTGCAGAGTATCCCGTCAGTGCTGGACGAGGCGAGATGGTTGCGGCCCACCATGTCCCCGTCTGAGCCGACCATGTAGATGCCTATCTTGTCATGGGAGGCGGTGTTGTTCTCCACAGTCGACTGGTGGTCGCCGGCGAGGTAGATCGAGACGTTCGCGTTGGTGAGGTTGTTGTTCTTGATCGTGGCGATGGAGGTATCCTGAGCGAAGACGCCGTATGAGGCGTTGATTATGGTATCGTTCATGACCGACTGATACCTGCCTCCTTCGAGCACTATCGAGGCGTTGGACGAGCCTATCGTGTCGTTGGCTATAGTAGTGTACGATGCGGTAGAGACTATCGGGGTCGAGAAGCCCTTCAGGATGCAGTTCTCTATCTTTATGTTCGACGCGTTTATCACATCTACGAAGGTGCCTGTGCCGTCGGACATGATCGTGTGGCCGTTGCAGTTTATGACGCTGTCGTTAGCGGAGCCGAGCTTGTTGTAGTAGACCGTGAAGCAGCTGGAGCCTGTGGTGTAGAGCATGTCGTACTGCAGCGAGATCTGGGACGGGCCGGTGAGCGCCGCGCACGACTGCGTATACGTCGACTCTGGGAGGGCGACAAGCCACGTGCACCCAACCTTGTCGAGCCCTGTGTTCACGCCCCCGTTCTCGGCATAGAGTCCTGACGAGTCAGGAGAGCAGTAGTAGTCCTGCTTGACGTTGGATGCGGCTGTGTTGTTAGAGACCGTGTCCCCGGTAGAGGAGGTGAACGAGAAGCCGTAGCCTGCGTTGAGCTGCGCGAGGTTGGAGAGTATGATGTCGTCATAGGATGAGGTGAAGTTGTATCCCGGCGTGGATGCAAGGTCAGAGGTGACGTTGTCCCCGATGATGGAGGAGTTGTCTACGCCGTCGAAGACGAACCCCGAGGCAGTGGAGTACGCCGCGGTGACGTTGGACACGGAGTCGTAGCGGCTCTTGCTGAGCGTGAGCGGCACGCCGGTGCGGTTCAATAGAATGCCGCTGATGCTTATGTTGTCTGCGCCGCTGAACGAGATACCTGTCCCGAAACCGTTTATCTTGCACCCGCTTAGGGTCGCGTTTGCAGCGCTTGCACCTGAACCCGAGATAGCCGTGCCTCCAGACCTGCCTGTGATGGAGTGCCCTCCGCAGTCGAGGCGGACATTTGGAGAGGCTATGGTGAAGCAGTTGCCGGATACCGCGAGCACGTTGGAGCCGAGGGAGTAGTTGCCAGGATAGGAGATGGTGGAGCAGCTGGTCAGCTTGTAGATGTTCAGCTCCGGCGGTTGGTATGTGGCGCAGGACGTGGCCCACTTGCATCCCGTCACCCCGCACGTGGTGGACTGGAAGGTCTGCGCCGTAGAGTTGTATGCGTCAAGGGCGCAGTAGAGGTCCTGGCCAGTGTTGTTGGCCAGGAGGTCGTGGCTGTAGATGTCGGGCCCTGCGGTCTGGACGTAGACACCATAGGTGTTGCCCTCAGCGTCGACGCCTGAGAGCTCCAGTCCGCTGGTGTCGTTGAGCGTTACGCCGTAGACATCGTTCGACGCGGTCACTCCTGATAGCGTGCCTGTCGTAACGTTCTGGAGGTAGATGCCCCATGTGGAGTCCGAGGCGTTGACAGCGCTTATGTTAAGCTGGAAGAGGTGGTCGATGCCTATCCCGTACGTATCGTTGGAGAAGGAGCACGACGCTACCGTCAGGTTGTAGAGGCCTGGGACCGAGGTGGCGTAGACCCCGTAGCCCGAGTCCGAGATCGTGTGGCCGTTGCAGTCGAGCTTGACGTCAGAGGATGCGACCGTTATGCATGCGGAGCTGGCCGCAGGCAGCGCCGAGACGTTGACGTATGCGTCTGCCTCAAGGTCGGATGAGAGCGTGTAGACCCCAGGCGCGGTGATGGTGCCGCAGCCCGATACCTGGTCGGTGAGGATGGCAGAGCTGATGTTGTACTGCTCGTTTATCTCAGAGCACTGCGCGAAGCTGCAGTACTTGTTGACCAGGCAAGACGAATCGGTGAAGGTGTTCTTAGCCCTCTGCATGCTCGTGCCGGTGCAGAAGAGGTCTACGGGGTTGTTTATGAACGTGTCATGGGAGAAGCTGTCGTTGGTGGAATCGACGACTACTCCGTAATAGGCGTTGCCCTGGATTATGTCCCCGCGCAGCGTGGTCTCCGCCCCTCCTGACATGTTTATGCCTCCTGACGAGCTCGATGCCCCAGAGACGTTGTCGTCAATGAGCTGGCTTCCGATGGAGTTGGAGACTGTGACCCCGGATATGGTCGCATTGCGCATGCTGGAGTTGGTGAGCAGCGACGCCCTCGTGCTGTTGAAGTAGACATCGTACGAGAACTTCGAGACCGTGACTCCAGTCACGGTCACGTTCGTGACGTTGCCTATGAGTATGCCGTAGGTGTATGGCGGAGAGGTGACGTAAGGCCCGTCGCCAGAGACGCCGTTCCCATTGCCTATCAGCGTCACATTGGAGCTGGTTATCGCCACGCACGGTCCGCTCTGGATGTCTGTGCTTATTGAGCCTGTCAGGTAGTACGTGCCTGGCGAGGTGATATTGGCGCACGAGTCGAGGTTGGTGATGACCATGTGGACAGAGGTGGTGATAGAGGATGTGGAGGTGGTGGTCGGGGCGAAGAGGTAGCCCGCTTCTATCGAGTACCAGACCGCGCCTATGACTATTATAACTACGGCTATGACCGCTCCGTACTTCAGCGCAGACCTCATCATCGCCTCCCGTTCTATCCTCTTCAGCATCT
>JASHXR010000078.1 GCA_030043435.1 Microcaldota archaeon | reverse complement strand
AAAGGCGAGACCCTTCCAGGACCGTACTGAAAGACGAGCACTCCCGGTCTGGCGCTGACGCTACTGCGTATGTATTCATTGTTGTTGTCCCAAAAATGGGTCTTTGCACGAGCCTCGTGGAAGGCGAAATACCTTAGGGTGGCTTCCTTTGCCCATTCCGTTATTTCCGCCTTTCCGCGTCTTGAGGTGTAGAGATCAACAGCTTCTTCGAAGCTGTCTGTAGGGTAAGATAGGTAGAAGATCCCAAGCACGCGAATGAAGTCTTTACTTCCCAGCAGTCGCTTATCTTTCTTCAATATGGAAAGGCTATTCTCAAACGCGTAATAATAGTTTGATCCGCCCAGAAACTCCTCCAGTGGTTTCACAGCCACGTTGCTATTCCTGAAGTCCTTGACTAGCCCGCGGGTCTGCGATATCATTTTCCGTGATGAAGATTTGCGGAGGGAAAAAACAGACGTATCAAACAAGTTGTTTTCTGCAGCAATTACCACCCTTGTTTTCTTTCCGATAACTGACTCTACAGTCTTTACGAACGAATTAAGTCTGTTCACAAATGCCAGTGTGGAGAGGTCAGGATTGGTGTAAGGTGTCTTCAGGGCTGTCTCAATCTTCCCAAGGTAGGACAGTACCAAAAAATTGAGTTCGTCGTGCCTACCAATCTCATTCAGCAGGTTTGGTATCTTTCCCTTGTACGAAGCAAAAGTGCCTTTGAATAAGGATTCCTGCCGGCTTACCGGAAAGTCTCCAAAATACGTCTTAGTATCGTGCAAGAGCAGGCTTACCACCTGCGCCTTGGAGATGACACCCTTAGTAACCGTTATGTCCTTGCTAAGCAACCCTTTGCCGAGTTTATGCCTTAACTTGGATGAAGAGGTGTCTGCCGTGGCGACACTTTTCATTTTACAACCAATATAGCTTACCTCTCAAAAAAGTTATAAAATATGGCGTAAACCAGCCTCCTCCTCAGTTGCAGCAGACTCCTTTTTAAATGTCTTCTGGGAAGGTGTTCTTGCATCTCCCTGCGATTTATAAGGAGTTACCTGTGGTATTGTGGATTACGACCTTCAGCTGCTCAAGGAGCTTGTCGCCATGGACACTGACGTGACGGCTAAGCGCAATTACATGGAGATGGCGAGGCTGCTCAGGACCAGGCTTAGGGAGATCGGGGCCAAGGTGGAGATACTGGACCCTGGCGCACCGGACGGCAAGCCGCGGCCCAATGTCATAGGGCGCATTGACAACAACGGCTCGGAGACTATCGGGCTGAACGCGCATTTCGATACTGTACCTACCGTGAGCGACGGGTGGCGGACCGACCCGTTCACGCTCACGGTCTCCGGAGGGAGGGCGTACGGGAGGGGCACAAGCGACGACAAATCAGGGATAGTCGCGGCTATGGCCGCGGCAAGGGAAGCAAGGTGCAGGGCCAATGTAGAGTTCATCATCACGTGCGACGAGGAGGTCGGGTCAGAGCTGGGGCTGGAGTGGGTGCTGAATAAGAGGAGACAGCGCATAAAGAGCAGCTGCGCGGTAGTCCTCGATACCAAGAGGAGGATAGACGTAGGCGCCAGCGGGACTGCCCATGGCACAATCACCGTGATGGGAAAGGAGGTGCATGCGGCATATCCACACCTCGGCAAGAACGCAATCTCAGCCTCGCTGCCGTTCCTGACAGCGCTGCAAGGATTTGATAGGACTGCAGGACGCTATGTCTCGAGGTTCGAGGGCGCGCCTGGCAGGAAGGTCTATGGCAGGTTCAACGTGACCATGCTCGACTCGGGGATGAAGCATAACCTGATACCTGGAAGGCTTGTGGCCGGATTCGACATGCGCAGCATACCAGAGGTCTCGGTGCGCGTCTTGATGAAGAGATTCGGGGAGCATTTCAGGAGGGAGAGAAGGAGATGTGGAGTCGATGCGAGACTCGATTATACATTGATACAGGACGGGTGGGTCTCAGACCCTGATTCCGAGGTGGTGAGGAGGATGGTGAAGGCCACCGGAATCAGGAGGCTGAACGCTGAATTCGGGGGGGATTCGGGGACCTTCTTCAGCGCGGCAGGCATACCAGTCGTGTCTTACGGCTGCAGCAACCACACGAGCCACGGCTCGAACGAGTACGTATCTGTGAAGACGCTCAGAGCAGTTGAGAGGGACATGACAAGGTTTCTGGAGGGGTTTTGACTGCATTATGATGGGGCTATGGCGTCTCCCTTTCAGCGCCTTACCTGCTTTGACCGGATTGGCTGCGGCCCCTGAGCTTTATGCCGCTTATATAGGCGCAGAAAGGCTTATTCCCGTAGTACCACATCCTCAATCTGCCTTTTTCAGGAAGCGCCTTGACTACGTCGTAGAAACGTTCTGTTCCTATAGCTCCATTGCCGTATGTGCCCATGCCGTGTAGCGGCGACATCCTGCCGATGCCGTACTCGAATTGGAGCACGTTGCTCCTGGGACTCACGCTCGTCCTTATGTAAGACCCGTTCGTTCCCCAAAAGTCCATCTTGTCCCTGGCCCTGAAGAACGCTATGTATCGTATTGTGGAGTCTGTGGCCCACGCTCCGACTCGCCTCCTGCCCGCTGCGCTGGTATAGAGCCTTATAGCCTCATTGAACGTCTTCGTTGGATATGACTCATAGAAGACCTTGTAGAAGGTCTTGAACTCAGATTGCTTTTTAAGCGATGAGCGTCTCTTATTGAGCTCTGATACACTGTCGTAGAAGTCCCTCTCGTACCGCTTCCCCGCAAGGAATTTGTCAATGGGGTATATACTCAGGTGTGCGAGGCCTAGGTCCTTTGCCAGCTTTCTTGACATCTCCAGGGTCATCCTGGTAAATGAAGGTTTATTGACGCGCAAGACATGCTTGTCGAAGAAGGTATTCTCCACGGCAACGGCTATGCTCACCTTCTTCCCTGTCAAGCGCTCCATCTGCGTCGCGAAGGCCTCTAGCCTGCTGAAGAAGGCAAGGTTTGCAAGGTCAGGCTCCTTGAAGTTGCACTTGAGGTTGTTGTAGATCTTGCCTATCGCTATGACAAGCAGGAGGTCGAGTCTCTTCCTGTTTTCGATTGCGGCGAGGAATTCGTTTACATCGCCGTTGTACCTCGCGAACCCGTTATTGGTAAGGAATGAGCGGGTATCCTTGTATCCGGAGCCTACGAACTCCTTTGCATCATTGCCAAGGATTGAGAGTACCTTCGCCTTGTCGATATTTGATCTCTCAACGCGCATCTTTTTCTTGGCAACGCTGCCGGATATCTCGTACCTGAACCCTACGGTAGACGCCCTGGGTATGGCTCCAAGATTCTGCATGAAATCGCCCTGAGGAATAGGACGCATTGCGATTATTAATATTGCCACCCTCACTGGCTATCCAGCCAGTATCAGCTATGGCACAGTTGCGCTTGTCTTTTCAGTCAAGCCTTCTTATCGGATCCGTGACCTCTTTAGGCACCCCACGCGCCTCGAGTTCATCTGCCACAGAGTTGCGCACATGCGGGGAAGGTGTGTCTAACTCTGTCCTCCTGACGACATCAGTAAGCACCTTGGGGTCTACTTCGGTCATGTGTAGCATTGAGTTTATTATGCCCATGCAGTACTGGCCCTTGTCCCCTTTTTGGCTCATCGCCGCGTCTATGGCTTCGTAGACCCTGCTTGGCGTGAGCTGCTCCCCTTTGACGGTCATAGCGTACGCAAGGAACTCGCCCTTCTCGTTCCTCACTATACGCATGTCATATGCAGGATCGAGGGCTGGCTTGACCTTGGCAAGCTCTGACTCGAACAGCACCGATGTCATGAGGGGGCCGCGCTTGTTAGGATGTATGAATGCGACGCCGTGCGGAGGCCTGGTGTCTGAGATGTAGCCTATCCTGTGCCGCCCCTCCTTGGCGGTCACGGCGAGGTAGACGTGGTCGCCATAGTACACATCGCCTGGCCTGACCTCTGTCCCAGGTCTGACCTTTGACTGCAGCAGGGCAGTAGCGTTGACTGCGTAGTCTAGCGTAGCTTCAGCGCCCTTGCTCGACGTGTATCTCTGTGTAGCCCTCATATTGTCGAGCAGCTCCTTCTCAAGGCACCCTTCCGCATACCGACCTGGTTTTAATGTGCGAGCGGCCTCGCGGGCCTTGCCTGCATACTCCCCGAATTTCATAGCGTCGTATGCTGCTTCCTGGTCTATGTTGATCTCAACGCCGCGTGCAGCGAAGATATCGCGCAGTCTCGCGATATATCCAGAGTTGTCTACAGGGAAGTTAATCGAGACTGCTGGTACCTCGTCCAGCACGCTTATGCGCCTGAAGCCCGCAGCCGATATGCGCCCATAGAAGAGCAGGTCTGAGAGGTCGGGCACGTTCTCTGCGCTGGCCTCCCTCCCGAACTTGCCGACTGCAAGGTAGAATACCACAGCAGGGTCTCTGCTGGTGGCGAGATGGTCAAGCAGCTCAGCCTGTACTTTTTCTATATGATTGAGCCTTGAGCTACTGAACCACCCGCCGAACATTATGGCTGCCATGCGTCTCGTTGCGGCATCAGGTATGCCAGCCCTCAGGGCTTCTGTGGCGCCCTTGATCTGCTCAGCCGTCTGCATTACGACATCGGCAGGCAGCGAGCGCCCAATCTCGGCAAGCTTCTGGGGAAGATAGTTGCACACGTCATGAAGTATAGCTTTTGACACCTTGGTCTCTACTCTGCGTAAGACCTCGTCGAAGGTCTCGTCCCTGAACGTCTCAGGGCCAGACTTTGAGCCACCTCTTCCCTTCTCTATGCGGTCAACTAGGCTCGATGCCGCAGCATCCCAGTGGTCTACCTGCGCGGCCATGTCGACTCCTGGAGCCTGGCCTGCCGGCCTGTCCACCTCCTGGGCGAATGACCGTACCGTTGCACCGATCTCTGACGCCCATCTCTCAGTCGCTTCTGAGAGGGCCTTGCGGTAATGTGAGTTTACGCGGCCGAGCACCTTTAGG